>CAZFEP010000145.1:0-4247 GCA_964517365.1 uncultured Thiotrichales bacterium
ACCTCACTAGCCACTCCAAACTGTGCAAAGAAAAATAGCAATGAGGTTTCTCGCACCCCAAGACCTCCTAATGAAATAGGCATAAATAAAAGCACAAATACCAGCGGAACTAAAACAAGGAAATATATGAAATCTAACTGAACACCCAATGATAAAAACAAAAAATAAAATACTACACATCTACAGAATTGCACCAATAATGAAATTATGGCAATGGGCATAAAGATCTTTTTCAGCACAGAAAAATCTGCTAACGCATTAATTAATTTTGACAATTGTGCATTCAGTTTCTTGCTAAAACTTATATTCACTCTGCTTCCATACACTCTTAAAATATATAAACCAACCAAACCACCTACTGTTAGTAGCAAAATGCTAACGGTTAATATCATTCGCATTTCATACATATACTCTATGGGTGGAGAAATATAAATGGCAATAAATGCCACAAAAAACATTGAGTACAAACCAATAATTCTGTCAATAATTATTGAGCCGGCTACATCAGCAGTTTGGCCATGTTGTTTTGAAACCTGATAACCCCTGGCAAGGTCGGTTCCTGCACCACCTGGAGTAAGAAAACCTGCAGGCATACTCACGAAAATTATTTTTATAACATTCAATAAAGTGGCTGGTATATCATAAGCTGACAATATCACTTTCCAACGCAATGAAATCAATATCCGATTAAAAACAAACACACCCAGCGCAAGCAGTATTAACCAATAATTTGCTTTTTTAATAGTTGAAAATAAGTTTGATAAATCTATTTTTGTATAGATAAACCAAATAAATGCAAAAGTAAGTAATAAGCGGATACCTTTATTTAGGCGTAATTTTGAAATGATACTTTTCATAATATTTTTTTAAGCAGGCACATTAGTCTCAAAAATATTTTATATAGTGAATAACCAGTTACTAACATACGAGATAATTATCGTCAGCTGATATCAACATACTATCAAGCGCAAGAAATATCTTATTAACCCACAGACACTTCTTTAGCAATTAAAAACACAGAGCATTAGACTAAATCGCTTACTCTAATCAAATTTATTCTTTTATACCTATTTTGACTCGCCGGGTAAGTATACCCAACAAAACAAGACATATATGCGACCAGATATCCATATTTCACTTAATTAATATGTCAAAATCTGCTATCTAATACGTCACATTTACTAAAACTTTAAATATTTAACATATGAATAATTTTTGGCACGGAAGAAAAGTATTGGTAACGGGAGCAGGAGGTTTTACCGGCAGTAATTTATGCAATACCTTAGCCGAACAACAAGCAGAGGTGACTGCTTTTTTACGACAAGGTGGGTCCAAGCGTAATCTTCATAAAAATGTAAAAATAGTAACAGGAGATTTAACTAATCCTCAAGATTGTGTACGAGCCATGCAAGGAATCGATACTGTATTCAATGTAGCTGCTGTATTTAGAAATGTTAAAGGCTCTGAACAACAGCTAAGAGACATACATGTAAATGCTACCGAAAATTTGATTCGAGCTGCAAAAGATGAAGGGTGTCGTCGCTTTGTACATACCAGCACGATGGGTGTACATGGTCACGTACAAAATGGACCTGGAAATGAAGAGACAGAATTTTCACCCGGCGATGCCTATCAAGAGACTAAAGTTGAAGGTGAAATTCTCGCGTTTAAATTAGCCAAAGAACTAAATATTGAACTAAGTGTTATTCGTCCCTGTGGAATTTATGGCCCGGGTGATACTCGCTTTCTCAAACTTGTAAAACCAATCAAAAAACGCCAATTTTTTATGATTGGCAATGGCAATACACACTATCATTTCGTATACATTAATGATCTAGTAAAAGGCTATCTATTAGCGGGCGAAAAACCAGGTGCTGTGGGTGAAGCCTTTTTAATTGGTGGGAAAGATGCACCTACACTTAATGAATTAGCAAAAAAAATCGCAGAAATACAGAACGTCCCTGCCCCAAAATTCAAGATACCTGTGTGGCCAATCTATTATGCTGGCTGGGCATGCGAGATAATTTTTGGACTAGTCAATGTTGAACCAATATTACATCGTCGTCGGGTTGCATTTTTTACCAAGAATAGAGATTTTTCAATAGCAAAAGCTCAAAACTTATTGGCTTACGAGCCTGAAGTCGGCTTGGAGGAAGGCTTAACTTCATTAATCAATTGGTATGAAAGTGAAGGCCTTATCTAGTCTAGTTTAGTCTGATTTAACTTGACTCATATCAGGTGGACAATAACTCAAGTATATTTGAATTCTAAAAACTTAATGAATTCTTAATCTAACGCTTGAAACAGAGTTTTGCATAAACCTTCTCTAGCTGTGATTGCTTTTCATCTTCTTTAATATTAAGTTTTTCAGCTAAATTTTCTGTAGCGATATTTAAATCACTCACCTTCAGCAAACCTCGAATGGCTAAATTATTTCTTCGCAAAATATAATCTTCAATATTCAATACCATTTCTGTATCGATAGAGCGCTGAATATGCTCGATTAGATTTTTACGATAAATAGTATCTATTTCATTTTTAGAAACTTTAGTCTCGAGTGACAAATCATCAACAACTGAAAGCTTGTCTCTAGACTCATCAATCCTGTAAGTAGAGACATTTTTGATTTCTGTTTTTAACTGCTTAAAAACCATCTTTACAACTTTCTCTGCTGTACTACGCGCAGTAGTGTACTTAACCCCAACAACAGACAACAGGTTCTGTATACCATCTGTTTCTGAATGATCGATCAAACTGGAGTGGTGTGACCTTGATGCACTGTGATTTGAAGTAATATGATTTTTAGTAGATTCTTCTGCAGGCGTAAATCCTGAATAAATGTACCTGACATTCTCAGCACTCAGCTTCAATAACGGATAGGCTTCATTAATTTCAGCAATAAACTCTGGTAATTCATCTGAAACATTAGTGTCTAATGGCGCTTTTTTATCATGCTCAAAATGTGCCGTACCAATGACCGTCTTGTTAAGCCAAGGTGTAAAAAAATAAACACGCTTACTTGAACCCACCACAGCATCAGAAGTTCGCTTACTCTTCACACCAAAGGCGAAATCTTTATCAACATTATCAATTACAATATTAAAATTTTTCGACAAAGGTTGTTGCGCATAATGATCGTTCTTTAAAGCCGAATTAAGCAATGAATAAGCCCAAGGACCTGTTGCATTTACCACCATTGAAGCATCAATTTCGAATTCACGTTTTGAAATCATATCCTTTACACGTGCACCGCTAGCTTTGTTAGAGGCAATCAATATTTCTTGCGCGCTCACATAATTAGCCAAACATAACCCTCTTTGATATGCATCTTTAAGCAATTCAATATGCAAGCGATCTGCATCAACGATTTGACCGTCATACCATACTGCACCACCGCTAATATCATCGCCTTGTATGCCTGGTAATAAGCGCTGACATTCAGTTTTAGATATTAAGTGCCCGTTTGGGTAGGCTCTTTTTCTATTCTGCATCGCAGCAACAGAATTGTGCATTTTCACAGCAGCACCCAAAGCAAACGGGCCCCTAGAACCATAACCATAGGTAGGCAAAACAAACTTCAATGGCTTAATTAAGCGGTTTGATATCTGCATCCACATTTCGCGTTCACGCACAGACTCGTATACACGCTTGAAATTTAAATGTTGGAAGTAGCGAATACCTCCATGGATCACTTTAAGTGAATTATGAGAAGTGCCGCTGCCAAAATCATTAGCTTCAATTAAACAGACTTTTAACCCGCGTAGAACTGCATCACGTGCAATGGATATGCCATAAATGCCCCCACCTATTACCAGAACATCAAATTTGTTATGCTCCAACTGATCAAGGTCGCGCTGCATAGAGGCTTTGAATGAAAACTAGTGTTGTTACTTTTGACAGAGCGCCATTAAATGATGGCCGGTTCTTTGTATTACTGATTTGGGCAGAACATTATAAGCACCCACAAATATTTTATTATACAAAAGAGCTTTTAATCCACTATGCACCTTCGTCGCAACTGGAAACCTCTCAGGAATAATCTTCTTCTGAGAAAAAGGCGTCAACATATTTTCAAATTCTTTTATCGAGTACATATAAAACACTGGTGCTTCCAAATGATCGATCTCGACCTTCATAACTTTATGCATTACATTGAGCCAAGACCTGCGATTCACTGTCATTAAGATAGCTTCTCCACCTGGTTTTAATACTCGTGCTATTTCATTAATCATTTTTTGAGGATCAGG
>CAZFEP010000146.1:0-4209 GCA_964517365.1 uncultured Thiotrichales bacterium
GAGTGCCATTGATCACCAGGATAATCAGGGTTTAAGCCACCAATATTGACGGTACGTGCACGGGTACTGGCTGAGTAATCCGCAACGCCAAAGTGTAAGGCTTCTAGGCGTGGGCTAGATTGTGCAATGGCCTCTACATTTGCCATACCAAGTGCGGTCTCAATGATGGCTTCAATGGCAATCTTGTTTTTAAACCCTTTAGCTTCTTCTATTTGAGTAAGAAGTGCATCGACCATATAAACGTCAGCTGGGTCACCTGCTTTTGGAATAAAAATGGTATCCAGCTTGCTACCTGCTTGTTCAACAAGATCGATGACATCCCGGTACATGAAATGAGTATCTAGACCATTAATGCGCACGACAATGGTTTTTCCTTTTCCTGCCCAGTCGATCCCATTTACGGCCTCGATTGCATTTTTGCGCGCTTGTACTTTGTCGCCAGGAGCCACGGCATCTTCCAAATCTAAAAATACAAAGTCTGCTGCGCTATCAGCTGATTTCTCAATCATTTTGACATTAGATGCAGGAACCGCGAGTTCACATCGCTGTACTCTTGATCTTGCTGGTGTAGGTTGGGTAAAACTCATAGTGTGTACCTTCTATTTGTTATTAATATATTTTTATTATGTATGGGTATTATTTACCGGTTTTTCTTTTGGTTGATTTCTTAGCTCGTGTCTTAGTTGAAACCTTTTTCTTTGCAGGCGCTTTTGGGGCAGCAAACTTTTTGATTTTCTTGCCGGTCTTGCGGTAGTACTCACCAGCAGCGGCTACACCACTTCCTGGTTTGATTTTAATACCTGCATCTAGAAGGGCCATTTCAACAGTGCCTAGAGCGGCCATCATGCGTGCTTCGTTATTATCACCTAGGTGACCGATACGAAAAACTTTGCCTGCTACTTTTGATAAGCCAGCACCAAGCGAAATATTGTACTTATGGTAAGCGATGTGAATGACTTCATTTGCATTTTTGTTTTCAGGCACCAAAATTGCCGTAACGGTATCTGAATTCAACTTTGAAGTTTTAGCGCAAGTTTTTAAACCCCAGGCCTTAACGGCAAGACGCACACCCTCTGCCAAGCGGTGATGTCGTTTAAAGGTGTTTTCCAAACCTTCACCTAAAATTAAATCAATCGAAGCACGTAAGCCGCGCAACATAGGAACGGATGGAGTGTAGGGGAAGAAGCCATCTTTATTGCTATTCATATGATCTTGAATATCCAGGAAGCAGCGAGCACATTTTGCGGTTTTACGTTTTGCTAATGCGCGTGGGCTGAATGCCAAGATTGCCATGCCAGCAGGTAGCATAAAGCCTTTTTGGGAGCCACTTACTGCAATATCAACACCCCATTTATCCATGGCAAAATCGATGCTGCCCACAGAACTCACACAATCCACCATCAATAATGCAGGGTGCTTGATCTGTTTTAACATCTTGCCCATTGCGTGTATATCGCTGGTCACACCGGTTGCCGTTTCATTGTGGCAGCACACTACTGCTTTTATTTCATGATTTTTATCGGCTTGCAGAATTTTCTTAAATTTTTCTACTGGTACACCTTCGCCCCAGGGAGTTTCAATCAGGTCTACTTCTAATCCAATTCGACAAGCTAGGTCGTACCATAGATGGCTGAACTGACCAAAACGTGTAGTTAAAATTTTGTCGCCAGGCGACATGGTGTTAGCTAAGGCAATTTCCCAACCCGCTGTGCCGGTTGCAGGAAATAAGAAGCAAGTCCCTTTAGTGGTTTTGAAAATCTTCTTAACATCTCTTAATAGAGGCTTAACGAGTTCAGGAAAATCCGGTGCACGGTGATCTTCACCAGGACAGATCATCGCATTCTGAACAGCTTGAGGCGTATGTGTAGGGCCAGGACAGAATAAATAATTTCTTCCAGGATAAGATAGATTTTGACCAGGCATAAACGGTAACCCTTTTAAGTGATAATTAATGTTTGAATTTAGAGTGGCCCCGATGTCTTTTATTTTTATTAGTCTTGGCCGGAGCTGCCAATATTTCTACACGCAACTAAGTGGCGCGAAAGGTCAAACATCTTGCCATAAGCCCTAAAGTGGCTCAAGCCATTTGCATATTACGAGTTGGGTATTATGGGGATATAAAGAAAATCTAAGCTATTTTGTTAAATTACGTTTTGTAGCTTCGCTGCGTGTAAAGTGTTCTCAAGTAAGCAGGCCACTGTCATTGGGCCCGTGCCTCCAGGCATGGGTGTGATAGCACCTGCAACCGATTGCACTGCATCGAAATCTACATCACCGCGAATCCCTGCATCGGTTCGGGTCACCCCCACGTCAATAACCGTAGCGCCAGGTTTGATATGTTCTTGTTTGACCAGATGAGCAATTCCTGCTGCAGCCACGACAATATCAGCAGATTTTGTAATCACACCAATATCCCCGCTTCGTGAATGTGCCAGGGTAACAGTAGCGTCAACGCCTTTTTGGCCCAATAGCAGAACTTGTGGTAGTCCTACTAATGTTGAGCGTCCAATTACAACAGCTCGCTTGCCAGTTGTTTCGATTTCATAGTGATCTAAAATTTTCATTACACCTAAAGGTGTGCAAGGGACTAAGCCATGGGCTCCACGCATGAGTTTACCCAGGTTGATTTCACTTAAGCCATCAACATCTTTCTCCGGAGGGAGTAGATCAATAATTTTATGCGTATTGAGTTGTTTAGGTAATGGCAGCTGTATCAAGATGCCATGAATGTTTGGATTATTGGCAAGTTTAGTGATTTCTTCACATGCCTCGGACATGGATATATCACCTGCAAGTTCTATGTGTTCGGATAGAATGCCTACGGCTGCTGCACGTTTTTCTTTCATGCCTACATAGAGTTTGCTAGCTGGATCATCTCCTATTAATACCGTAGCAAGAGTGACTTTTGCATTAGGGTTTTTCGAAATTGTGGAAGCAATGGTGGACTGGATTTTTTCGGCCACTTCATGGCCATCCATGAGAATTGCACCGTTTGCAGTAGTTTTAAAATCAGTAGCCATTTGAGTAGTATGCTTTAGATTGCAGTTATAATGTAGCGGGGATATAGGGTAGTAGGCAAGCTAAACAAAATAATTCGCAAATAAAAAAGCCGCTAATATCAGCGGCTTTTTTTACGCATCAAATGCTTGCTTATTCGGCAGGCTGTTTGCTCGGGTCTAAGTAGATAAAGCTCTTACCTAATTTACCGTTGTAGTTACCAGCAGAAATCATAATCAGTCCTGGGGTATCTACCGAAGCTTTGATTGCAGCTTGTGTCGCATTGATGATTGGTTGCATGCCTTGGCCGTTCATAATAATTTCCATTACAGAGTTCACACCTTCAGGTAATCCTGCTTCTACTGTTGGGTCGTCTTGTAGTAGTGGGCAGAATTTTTCATAGGTGCTGGCAATGGTGAAATCATAGTTACTTCCAGCTTTAGAACCGCTACCTGCAATGCCACCAGGGAAGGTTGAGATTACGCCAGGCATAGGAAGGATAGCTTCTACACCTTTTTCCGCAGCGAGTAATGCGGAATCCACACTGTCACCAAAGAACCATAAGTTGCCACCCATGAGGCCATCTGCATAACCTAGGCGACGGTCTAGAATGAATTCACCACCTAGAATTGGAATCCACCACATCTTGCGACCAAAACGTTCGATACGCTTCTGGTATCCATTGCCAAAGTAAGCCACTTTGCGGCCCATGTGGTAGTACTCTTCCGAGTCAACTAGATTGAAACAAGAAGCGGTTGGACAAGTCATTACGTTTTGACTGATACGCACTAAAGCAGATTTTTCTAGCGCTTCTACACGATCTTTGCGAAAGCGTGGAATGTGCAGTTGAACGATTGCGCCTGGACGACCATCTGGGGTTTCAAAACTTTCGTCACCACCGGGGCCTACATAGCGGTCCATACCAGCTTCACAATCACACAAAATTGAACTTGAAGCGTTTCCAGTTGCAGCATTTACCGCATGGTCTAACCATTTGCGATCACGTGCAGTGATTAGAAATTCAGTGTAGAGACTTTTAAAAGCTTCTGCGTAAGTATCATCAATTTTTGCAGCCATAACTTATTAACCTCGACCTATGCCATCATAAACACCATCTTCAGTAACGACTTTGTCCATGTACACATCATGAGGAGCGACAAGAATTTCATCAAATAATTGTGACTCATAACATAGTGCTACAAGTGGACAGTC
>CAZFEP010000147.1:0-4156 GCA_964517365.1 uncultured Thiotrichales bacterium
GGAAAAATGTATGAGCACTTATTTAAAAAATAATCAATCTGGAAGCGCAGTCCACGTAATCGAAATTATTAATGATAATTGGGATTTAGATGCACAACTAAAGTCCCTTGATAACTGGTTTAATAATAATCCTGACTTTCACTTTTCAGGTGGCGAATGGATAGCAGATGTAGGATTTGAACCAAGGCCTGATGCAAGTGTTGCTGGCTACACGATTAATCTTGGATTGATGTCACAATTAGTTAAAAATAATATTACTTTATGGCTGTCTGACTATCGCGGAGTTTAGACTGCTATCATTGTCTATGTGATTATGGTTATAGAGAAAAATCCTGCAATATATGTTCAACCAACTTTTTTCAAGATTTTATAATTCAGACTGAATTAATATTATCAAGGATTAATCGACCCAAGTAATCTTCAGGTCGTTATGAACACTTACGCCAATTTTAAAAAAACAAATCTTTTATTCTCAACGCCCTGCTGCTGTTTACTCTTAAAACTTCAGTATAATATTCACCTAATAACAAAGAATAAATACTCAATAAGATAATTATGCTAACTACAAATTTAGATCGATTAGCAATAATTTTATCAAGCATGTGTGCAATTCATTGTGTAATTTTTCCAATAATTGCAAGTCTAATTCCATTAATAGCAACTTCATTTATCCATGGGAACACACTACATGAGTTTTGGTTTCATCAATTTATATTGATATTTATTTTACCCATAAGTATTTTTTCTATTATTTCTGGGTACTGTTGTCATAAAAAGTTTACTCCAGCGCTCATTGCAAGCCTCGGGTTAATCATATTAGTTTTCACAGCAGCTTATGCAGGTAATTTAATCGCTAACCAGACCATACCGCATGAAAGTGAAACTTGGTTAACGGTTTTTGGTGGAGTGATACATGCGATAGGTCATATTTTAAATCTGCTAGCAACAAAAAAGAACCGAAACCATTGTCCAACTTAATGATATTTATCCAAACCAAAGGATTAAGATTATGATATTAAAATTCTTACTGACGATACTGGTATTTAGTATTCTTATATCTGCAATAGCATCAGAAGCCCCCCACTCACACGACCACCACTCAAACAATGAAGAGGCTGAATTTGAAGAACATTCTGCTCATGAACACGGTCATGCCAGTGCACAGATTACACTTATCGACAATATATTAAGACTAGGACTATCTTTTCCCTCCATTGATATTTATGGATTTGAACATAACCCTCATAACGAAGCAGAACACGACGTCGTGCTTCAATCAAAATCAACACTTATGGATACCGAAAAGGTGGTTATAATACATGCTGATAAATCGTGCGAACTTAAGAACTTTACGTTTGAAAGTAGTATCTTTGACTCTATCAATGAAGAACATGCTAAGCATAGTAAGCACGAGTCTGCAGAACATCATGACGAAGAACCTCATAACAACCATCATGATGAAGAGCATCACGACCACACAACACACCACGATGAAGAGCACAGTGATGTATCCATTAATTATGAATACAACTGCTTAAGTGAAGATCTTCAGACCATCGACTTCAAGGTATTTGACCATTTTCCTACCATTGAAGAAATTGAAGTACAGTTTATATCTGATGATAATCAGAAGCTTTACACGGTTACACCTAAAGCACAGTCTTTTTCATTAAAATAGCAACGTTGAGCACACATATTTCATGTCAAATCAAAAATGTATTGAAATATCTAATGTTGAGTTTAATTGGGATAAACACTCACAGCCATTATTAAACATTGATTCACTCACACTTAATAAAGCTGAAAAATTATTTATTCATGGGCCTAGTGGCTGTGGGAAAACCACTTTATTAAATCTAATATCAGGAGTTCTTAAGCCTTCTCATGGAGAAATCAAGGTATTAGGAAAAAATCTATTTTCTGAAAAACAAAAGCTTCGTGACCAATTCCGCGTTGATCATATGGGCATAATATTCCAGCAGTTTAATTTAATACCTTATCTAAATGTATTCGAAAACATTACTTTGCCTTGTTTATTCTCTTGGAAAAGACAAGAAATGTTATCTATACAAAAGCGAAATATTTTCGATGAGACTTCAAGACTGTTAGATGCGCTAGGTTTAAAAGAAAATGACATTATCCAAAAAAACGTCACCCAGTTAAGTACTGGGCAACAACAACGTGTAGCAGCAGCTCGCGCTCTAATAGGTTCTCCTGAAATAATTATTGCAGATGAACCTACATCCGCCTTAGATCAAGATTCCAAACAAGGGTTTTTAGAACTATTATTTGCAGAAGCAAGAAAAACCAATAGTGCACTGCTATTTGTAAGTCATGACCTTACATTATCAAGTTTATTTGATCGCTCTATTTCGTTAAATGATTTTCGTAAAAATAATAGCGATGACCTTTAAAATTTTTCTGCTTGCGTTAAAAAGCCTGCGTTTCCGTAAACTCGCGATAAGCCTAAGTATTTTTTCACTCGCCATTAGTGTTGTTCTACTGCTTGGTGTAGACATAGTTCGCGTACAAGCAAAAGAAAAATTTGCAAATACAATTAGTGGCACAGACTTGATTGTTGGATCACGAAGCGGATCTGCACAATTATTACTCTATAGCATTTTCCATTTAGGAAACGCAACAAATAATGTTTCTTGGAAAAGCTATAGCAAGATCATCAAACATCCACGTGTAAATTGGAGCATCCCAATTTCTCTCGGTGACTCACATAAAGGTCACAGAGTTGTCGGCACAACAAAAGAAATATTTAAGCATTACCGTTATGGCAAGCGTTATAAATTATCCTTTTCAAGTGGAGAAGAATTTTCAGGTATTTTTGGTGCAGTACTTGGGGCAGAAGTTGCAAAAACACTCGGCTACCAACTTAATGATAAAATCATCCTTGCACATGGAATGGGCAATGTGAGTTTTGCTGAACACAAAAACCTGCCTTTTACTGTAACAGGTATATTAAAACCAACCGGCACCCCCATAGATCGATCTGTATTGATTTCGCTAAAGGGATTAGAAGCCGTACACATAGGCTGGGAGCAAGGTGTGCCTAGCGAAAGTGCTATACAGGCAAACGAGCTAAAACACGATGATTCCAGACTTCAAACCAAATCTATTACTGCATTTTTACTTGGCCTTAAAAGCAAACAAGACATCTTTTCCATTCAACGAGGAATCAATAGCTATAAATCCGAACCTCTCCTTGCCATTCTTCCAGGAATCGCACTCATGGAGCTATGGAAAATCGTAGGCGTGATTGAAAAAGTCATGCTGATAATCGCAGCACTTGTGGTAGTAACGGGCTTATTAGGCATGCTTGCGATTATCTTAACTAACTTAAATGAGCGTCGCCGTGAAATTGCGGTGCTTCGTTCAGTTGGCGCGTCTCCGAAAACTATTTTCTCTCTGATGGTCATTGAATCAGAAGTCTTAGTAATACTTGGCATACTATTAGGATTATTAATCCTATACACCTCGCTCGCGCTGGTTAACCCTTTTTTGTTTTCTACTTACGGCTTAAATATTGAACTTCATCCACCTACCAAGTTCCAATGGATTATACTGCTCACAATTGTTATTGGTGGATTGATCGCAGCAATATTCCCTGCGATAAGCGCATATAGAAAAACGTTACAAGATGGGTTAACCATACGTACATGAATGTATTTACAAATAAACTTTATTATCTTGCACTAACTGTATTGGTTCTAACCTCCATTACCCATTCTTTTCTATACGCAAAAGAAGCCAAAGAATTGACCTGGGATGACTTGGCACCTGAAGGTTATTTTGAAAGTTTGCAACAACAGCAACAATCAACCTTAAGTGGAATATTTGATGATTTTGGAGACGCACTAGGTTTTGGTGATGTTGAAGATGATTCTGAAGAAGCGCAAAAAGCTTATGAGGAAATACAAATAGCGTTACGTTCTGCACCCATTGTGCCAGAACTAAATGGTCAATATATAAAGCTTGCAGGCTTCATCGTGCCGCTAGAATATGATTTTGAAAATGGGACGTTTAGTGAGTTTTTGTTAGCACCCTATTTTGGCGCATGCATACATGTGCCACCCCCTCCCTCTAATCAAATGGTGCATGTAAGTTCCACTAAACCACTTGATGAAAAATGGCTGGATAATGCAGT
>CAZFEP010000148.1:0-4135 GCA_964517365.1 uncultured Thiotrichales bacterium
CATCAGTAGAAGTATCGGGTCTTGCCAACACGCAGCTAGAATTAAAAATATTTAAACCTTTATTTTCCATTGCACCCATATTGAAATCATCAACGGCAACAATCATATAAATGTCTAAATCACATTCCAAACCAAAGCGCTGCTCATCCCATTGCATAGCTCTTTGTAAGGAGCTTAATGCATGTTCACACTTATCAGCATTATGCTCTTCAGTATAAATTCGCAATACAATGTCTTTGCCTGATGTGGTGGTATGAGAGCCCTCCAAAAACACCAAGTCTCCCGCCACCAGTGCAAATAAATAACTTGGCTTCAAAAAAGGATCTTCCCAAACTGCATAATGTTGTTCTGCTTGCCCTTCTTCATCACCCTCTCCATTACATAGGCCCTCTTCCTTGAGATTACCATTCGATAACAACACGGGATAACGACTTTTATCTGCCTGGATACGCACTGTAAATTTAGACATCACATCCGGTCGATCAAGGAAATAGGTAATCTTACGAAACCCTTGCGCTTCGCACTGCGTGCAGAAATTACCGCTAGATTTGTATAAACCCTCTAATGATGTGTTCGTCTGTGGTGTTATGTGGGTTTGGATCGTTAATGAAAATTGCCTTGGCACATTTGGGATTAGCAATGCTTCACGGGTCACCGTGTATTGCTGTGCATCTAATCGTTCACCATCAAGCTCGATGAACTGCAAATCTTGGTCTTCTCCCTGCAATTCCAAAGCTGCATTTACCTGATTATTTTCAGGGTTACAGCGCATTTGCATATGTGAGGTTACGATAGTTACTTCTTCACCCAACTCGAAATCGAGATACACTTGGTCAATAAAGAAATGTGGAGGTGTATAGTCTTTTAGATATACCGCTTGTGGTTGTCCTTCTTTCATAATGCTAACCCTAACTCATAAGAAACACTTTTGTTAAGCACTGTTTTTAAGCCTACCTAAATTTGACATGCCTGAAAATTTAACTGGACAAATAACCAACATTGCCGGCTATCAATTTTCGCCAATTGAAGACGTGGCAAATGTTTTTGAAATGGCTCAAGCTATTTGTAATGAAACACATATAAAAGGCAATATCTTTATCAGCCCGGAAGGCATCAACCTTGGTTTAGCAAGTACTCCACATGATATTGATTTCTTTCTAGAAAAACTCGGTAGCGTATGTGGAATAAATAATTTATTACTGAATACTACCTACTCAGATTATATCCCTTTTAAAAGATTACTCATTAAAGTTAGAAATGAGTTAGTCCCTACAAAACCACTGCCAAGTGATCACCCTAGTTCATCGACAACTTCAACAAAATCATTACTCAACAATATCGGAGATATTGAAAATAATGCTCATTACATTAGCAATGATGAACTAAAGAAATGGCTGGATGAAGGGAAAGACATCACTTTGTTGGATATGCGCAATGAATTCGAGGTGGATCTTGGTTCATTTGAAAATGCCACACACCTTAAAATCAGAAATTTTAGAGATATCATTCAGCTTGAGTCAGAAATTAACCAGCTCCCCAAAGACAAACCACTTGTTACATTTTGTACTGGCGGCATTCGCTGTGAAAAAGGTGCAAACATTTTGGCACAAAATGGATTCAATGAAGTCTTCCAGCTTGAAGGTGGAATCATTAAATACATAGAGAAATATAAAAACAAACACTGGCGCGGTGAGTGCTTTGTATTTGATGATCGAGTCTGCTTAGACACAAATTTAGAACCCAGTGACACTAAAATATGTCGGCATTGCCAAATTGTTATTTCCGACACAGATAACGAATACTGTGATGACTGTAATTACCTCGCATAACCGTATCTAATACTTAATATACCTATACACAACCGCTATTTTCAGTCATGGAACTTTTCGATATAGGATTTAACTTCACTAGTAGCGCATTTCGCAAAGATGAAGACGCTGTGGTTGAGCGTGCCAACTTGGCTGGCGTTAAAAATTTTGTAATCACAGGCTCTGATGTTGAGGAGAGTGCGCAAGCCGCAAAACTTGCAACAAGATATACGGGCATGGTTTCAACTGCAGGTGTACATCCTCACCTTGCTAAAACATGGCATGCAGACAGTTCTGACCAATTAAAAAAGTTGGCAGAGTGTAATCAGGTAGTTGCCATTGGTGAAGCCGGGCTAGATTACAATCGTAATTATTCTACTCCCGAGCAACAATGCCATGCCTTTGAAGCACAGCTCGAACTTGCTACTGATCTTGATATGCCAATTTTTTTACATGAGCGTGATGCACATGATGATTTTGCAAATATTTTAGCCATGTATCGTAATAAAATTAGCAAAGTGGTTGTGCATTGTTTTACTGGAAACCAACAAGCCCTTCGCACTTACCTAGATTTAGATTGTCATATTGGTATTACTGGCTGGATTTGTGATGAACGCCGTGGCTTCCATTTGCATGAATCGATTAAAGAAATTCCTGCTAATAGGTTAATGATAGAAACAGATGCGCCTTACTTACTACCAAGAGATTTACCCAAAGATTGCCACCCCAAGCCTGATGGGAGACGCAATGAACCAGCCTTTTTACCGCATATTCTTGCAATGGTCGGCAAATGTCGTGGCGTTAGCATGGAACAAACCGCACTGGAGACTACTCAAACCGCTAAGGACTTCTTTGGTGTCACTACATCGTGACCTATTTATTAATAAAAAGTACACCTTCATTCTTAATCACATAAGTGGTATAAAATTTCTATGACTATCCAAGCCAACATCGAAACAAAAATAAATAACGCCTTACAACCCGAATATTTGGAAGTTGCCAATGAAAGTCATATGCATAATGTGCCACCCGACTCTGAATCACATTTCAAAGTTACCGTAGTTACGGCTGAATTTAATGGCAAAATGCTTGTTGCAAGGCATCGAGTACTCAATCAATTATTAAAAGAAGAGCTTGAAGGGCCAGTACACGCATTATCACTCAACACGCTAACCCCAGAAGAGTGGCAAGAAAAAAATGGCGAAATACGAAAATCTCCACCTTGCCTTGGCGGCTCAAAAGCACGTGATTGAAAATCTTATCCATACAGAAAAACTTTTGCCACATTCCTGCAAAAATCAGAATTCCATTTAAGCTTGTGCTACCTGTTAGCCTGTAAAGAAATCAATGTTTCCTCGATTGTTTGCTCTAAAATTGGGTATGCAAATGTTGCATGAAAGTTATAACGTGCTTTTAGTTTCTCAAATTGATGTAAATATTCTTTTTCATAAAACACGATTAGCTTGATATCTGTATTACGCTGCGCAACTGCAATCAAAGATTCTAAGCTACTTGTGCGATCTCTAAAGTCTGACTGATAATTAAACTCTGCCACCACAACCACCGGCTGAAGTTTTTTAAGTGCTGTTAACGCCTTACGCATGCTATATACAACAACCGGCTGATAACCGTATTTTTTATAAATAGGACTAAGGTCTGGGTAGCCACCTAACTCAATTATAGATAACAAGGCATTCTCTTTAGACATAAGAGCTAAATCTACAATTAGTAATGTGTAATTTCCAACTGGCGGTTTTCTAATCTTCGGATATCACCATAATGCAACGTAAATTCACCTTGGCGCTTATCTTTAAAATAATGCTGCAAACTTTCACGAATAACCGGGAACGCTAAATCGTCCCAGGGTATTTCTGACTCATCCATCAAAGCGACCTCTAAGCTTTCAATCCCAGGGCTCGCCTTACCGTCAATTAACTCCGCACGAAACATTACATATACTTGGCTAATATGTGGCAAGTTATATATTGTATACAAGCTCATATTAGCCACCTCTGCGGTCGCTTCTTCTTGTGTTTCACGTGCAGCAGCTGCATGCACGGTCTCTTCATTCTCCATAAAACCTGCTGGCAAGGTCCATGTCCCGTAACGTGGCTCAATTGCACGCTTGCACATTAAAATTTTATCTTGCCATTCTGCAATGCAGCCCACTACCATTTTAGGATTATGGTAGAAGATCTCTTCACAGGATGGGCATACAAAACGTAGACGGTTATCGCCTTCGGGAATGGAATGCGTGATATCTGCTGAACCGCAGCTACTACAAAACTTCAAAATAATTCCTAATCTGTATATCGGAATTTAACCAT
>CAZFEP010000149.1:0-4068 GCA_964517365.1 uncultured Thiotrichales bacterium
ATTTTGAATTCAGAATTTTCCAACCTACACTTCATTTAAACTCACCAGACTCTAATTTGATACATCATCCCTGATGAAACGCATATTCGCACGTCCTGTGCTCATACTTTGAGTCGTAAGCAGTCATTACGCCATTTTTCGCAACGCTATAGTTGCAATCAATATAACTATTATTGTCGGCATGAAAGCACCCACTATCGGTGGGATGTCATAAACCACACTGGTGTTACTTAACATCTTGCTAACCAAGTTAAACACTACCGCCACTACAATGCCTAATGCGACACGTTGGCCTAACCCCCCTGAACGTGCTGAGCGGAACACAAAAGGCACTGCCAGCAATAGCATGGCTAACCCTGATAATGGCACCGCGAAACGATTATAAAAAGCAAGTTGGTAACGTTTTGAATCCAGTTCATTATCATCTAAATAAGCAATATATTTTTTAAGTTTTGCCGCACCCATAAATTCTGGTTTAACCGTTATTACATCAAATAACTCTGTTGAAACTAATCGTTGCCAGTGTTCCTCTTCGGCGGCTACAGTTTCCACACCACTTTTTGATATTAAACTATGCTTGATGTCTGAAAGCTTCCATACCTCATTCTCATACACCGCTTGCTTTGCAAAGCTGGCGCGTTTTAGCTTGAATTGTTCATCTAACTCGTATATCCAAATGTCTCGCATTCGATAATCCGGATAAATTTCTTGTGCGTTGATATATCGATTATTATCTCGCACCCATATTCCATACTTTGATCGCAATGAAATCTTATTAATATCACTACCACTACTACCATCACTATCATTAGCATTGCTCTTGTTATCCCGTACCTGACTTTTACTTAAGCTGTTTGCATAACCCTGAGCAGTAGGCACTACCATCTCGCCTACCCAAACACTTATTGCAATTAATACTGCACCTACTTTTAGCACTGACCAGATAATGCGTAATTTACTTATCCCTACTGAGCGTAACGCTACCAATTCACTTTTTGCTGCCAACCCTCCCAGGCCAATTAACGCACCTAACAATAACGCAGTCGGCATGAATTCATATAAGCGCTGTGGCATTTCAAACAACAGACGCAACATGACATGACCGAATGTGAAACCTCGATCATCTACTGATTCAACATCATTTATAAAATCGATAATTGAATCAATCGAAAACAACACCAATAACGCAAACAAGGTGCCCACAAGAACCGTTCTTCCCAGGTAACGGTCAAAATACTTAAACATTTGCATAGTTAAGCACCCACCTTTCTGCGCATACTCAGCACTATAACTAACAACAGCATAGCGGCATGTACCGTAAACATTCCCGGGATCGCAGGTAACTTTTCATCCGCTACCCATGTTTCTGCAAGTATCAGTAAGTTTGAGTAGATTAAATATATTACGATTGCCACTGCAAGACCCGCAAAGCGACCCTGACGCGGGCTGGTTACACTCAGTGGGAACGCTAATAAAGCTAGCAGTATCGCCGCGATAGGCACTGAAATACGCCATTGAAACTCAGCTATATCCACCAACTTGCCCGACCTTAACAATGCAGCTGTAGATTTGAATTCCGGGTTTTGAACATCCACATTGATATCAAATTCCGGAATCCTTACTGCATGTTGATCAAACTCAAGCAAAGCAAACCCACCTTCACCGGGCGTGCCTTCATAACGCTGGCCTTTTTTAAGTATTAGAGACTCACCACCAAGTTCGGCTACATTTTTCTGTTCCGCATGTTGCGCAGTTTCTATGGCTACATTTCCATCTCTTCGGTCATAAATAAAAACATTGTTTACTTCGCCTGAATCGCGATCAGACTGCTCCACAAAAACCACCCAGTTACCTTGATTGGATTCAATAAACTGACCAGGCGTTAAACTATAAATATCTGTAAACCCGCCTGCCCTTTGTTTGATGGTCTCTATTTGTTGTTCAGCCCAAGGTGCGGAAAAAATTGACAAGTAAAACAAAAATGCAATAAGTGGTATGAAAAGCAAACTTGCATATCGCAATAATGCACGAGAACCGATCCCGCTTGCTTTGATCGCATAAATTTCACTATCTCGGTAATATCGACCCAGGGTGAGCATAATGGTCAACAATAAGGCGAAAGGAATTAATAAAATGGCTGACTTTAAAACCCCAAGACCCAACATGGATATGACTACGTCTGACGGGAGTTTTCCTTTCATTACTTTCGATAGCAAGCTCACGAATGATTGGCCCACTATCACCACGAGCAAGATAATGCTTACCCCTGCAAAGGTTTGAGCCAGCTCTCGAGAGAAATATCGATTTAAAGTTGAGAACATATATGATGTTAAGAATAGCCGATCGGTTGGTTACATTTAGCCCAATATTAGCAATAATGCATCCCGCACAAACAGTTTAATTGAGGATTACCATGGATTACATTGCCAAAACCACTTCTGTAGACAAAGAAAGCGCTGATTGTGTCGTTGTGGGCATTTTCAAGCCCAAACGCCTTAGCGAGTCTGCCAAAAAACTCGACAAACTTTATAAAGGCAGTATCACCAGTGCTTGTAAACGTGGCACAGCGGGAGGCAGTATAGGACAAATAACCACTATACAAAATTCAGGTCGCAGCAAACATAACTGCATCATTGTCGTGGGCTGCGGAGATCATGGCGCGTTAACGGTAAGCGCTTATCAGAGAGTGCTTGCTGCAGTAGCCAATGAAATTAAACGCAATAAAACCAGCCATGTAATCAATTGCTTGACCGAACTTGAAGTTAAAGATGCTGATGCACTCACAAAAGCACAACTTTGTGTGACTGCACTTGAATCTGCAATGTATCGCTATAGCGAGACTAAACCAAGTGCGGCTAACGCTAAAACGTATCTCAAGAAACAGAAATTTATCAGTGGTGATAAACAAGAATTAGATGATATTCGTGATGGTATTGAAATTGGACAAGCCATTAACTGTGGTATGGATTTAGCAAAAGAGCTTGGCAACCTGCCTGGTAATGTATGCACACCCACCTACTTAGCTGAACAAGCACTAGCACTTAAAAAAGCCCATAAAAACTTAAAAGTAACCGTGCTTGAAGAAGCACAAATGAAGAAACTAGGCATGGGTGCATTACTCTCGGTTTCTCATGGAAGTGTTGAACCTGCAAAGTTAGTCACCATGGAATACAAAGGTGGCGATGCAGATGAACAGCCTATTGTTTTGGTTGGCAAAGGCATTACGTTTGATACAGGTGGCATTTCTTTGAAACCAGGTGCAACCATGGATGAAATGAAGTTTGATATGTGTGGTGCAGCCAGTGTATTAGGCACTATGAAGTCATGCTGTGAATTAGAACTCCCTATTAATGTTGTGTGCGTGATTGCATGTGCTGAAAACATGCCAGGAGGCAAAGCGACCAAACCTGGAGATGTCGTAACGACCATGTCGGGCCAAACCGTTGAGATATTAAACACTGATGCAGAAGGTCGTTTGGTATTATGTGATGCACTGACCTATGTAGATAAGTTTGATCCTAAAGTAGTCATCGATGTAGCTACCCTCACGGGTGCATGTGTGGTGGCATTGGGACAGATTCCTTCAGGTGTGATGAGTAATGATGATGACTTGGCTAAAGCGCTTATTAAAGCTGGTGAACAAACGGGGGATCGAACCTGGCAATTACCGCTTTGGGAAGAGTATCAGTCACAACTCGATAGTAATTTTGCCGATATTGCCAATATTGGAGGACGCTGGGGTGGCACCATTACGGCTGCATGTTTCCTCTCTAGATTCACCAAAAAATATACCTGGGCTCATTTAGATATCGCAGGCATTGCATGGCATCAAGGTAAACTTAAAGGCGCTACCGGAAGACCGGTGCCTTTATTAACTGAGTATTTATTACATCAAGCCTATGAAATGTAAATTAGGGAAATAGTAGATTAGGGAAATATAAAGCTAAGTAAAATGGATAAGAGTCATAACAAAATTAAGATCACTTCAAGCTAAGAGATGGCTACAAATGAAGAAATAAATACGGATGCGTCTCATGACACTCCTGAAGAGATTCCCAAAGATACTCC
>CAZFEP010000150.1:0-4054 GCA_964517365.1 uncultured Thiotrichales bacterium
CATTACCATCTAATGGCAATGAGGGTGCCAACTTCACTGCGCCTACCAACATTAATGGAGCCACTTCTCCTGCGGCACGGGCCACAGCCAAAATCAAACCCGTCATCATTGCAGGGGTTGTCATAGGCAATACCGTTCGCCATAACGTTTCTGCTTTAGTAGCACCTAATGCAAGCGAACCTTCTCTGACCGCACGAGGGATTCTTGAAAGCCCCTCTTCTGTGGCAACAATTACAACAGGCACAGTAAGCAATGCAAGCGTTAAAGATGCCCAAAGAATACCACCTGAACCAAATGTTGGTGTCGGCAACGCTTCTGCAAAAAATAAATCATCAATTGTGCCGCCTACGATATATACAAAAAAACCAAGTCCAAATACACCGTATACAATAGAAGGAACACCCGCTAAGTTGTTAACTGATATGCGCACTAAACGTGTAATAAAGCCCTGGTGTGCATACTCGCGCAAATATATAGCCGCAATTACACCGAACGGTGTAACGATGATTGACATCAATAGCACCATTACCACTGTGCCAAAAATCGCCGGGAATATTCCACCTTCGGTGTTAGCCTCACGCGGATCATCGCTGACAAAACCCCAGAATGTTTTCAGATAAAAAAGAAGTTTTTCTCCTGTGCTTAATGCATTAGGCCGGTATGCTTTGACAACATCTGATAGTTTGATTTCTTTCAAGCCACCCGTCATCTCTTTTAGCACTATACTGTCTCGTGAAGTCTCAACATAAAGAGCATCCAACTCTTTCTTCAGAACTTCATAGTCAGCTGTGTACTTGTTTTGTTCTAGCGTAACCGCTTCAAATGGCTTGGGATCGGTTACATTATCCAGCTCTAAGCTGCGTTTCTTTAATCTCAACTTTTCTAGCCGATAATTAATTTTTCCAATTTCACTTTTTTCGATATGTTCAATTTTTTTTCTTAGATCTAATACACGATCAAGACGTGCTTCCAGATCTTGCCACTTAATGTCTTCATATAGCTCTAATACTTCTCCATCACTTTTAATTTCTTGTAAATAACCATAGAAATTACCCCATTGATTGCGCTCAAGTACAAGCACGTCTTTTGGCTTACGCACCTGCAACTCATTTGGAGTTACCGTTAACATAAAATCAGTACCTAGAACTTCACGATTACCCACCTTTATCAAACTTCTTTCTATGAACTCATCTTGGCTATCAACTTTTATGCCTGATTCAATGATACGTTGTCTAGCTACCTCTTCTGATTCAACACGTTCACCTATGATTTTTACAGTCTCAGTCCCGTTGTTGTAATCAATTTCATAAACAGTCTTTGGCCAGAAGTGACCCAACCCTCTTGAAGCAATTAACAACAAAAGCCCTATTACCATGATCATGCTGATTGCTACCGCACCTGCGTTTAGCCATACCCAAGGCGTGCCGGAAGATACAAATGATTTAAAATTTTGGCTTTTAACTTTCATTTTTCTGATTTTTATAAACTGCTATATTTTTCGCGCAGTCGTTGACGCACTATTTCTGCAATGGTGTTGAAGAAAAACGTGAAAATAAATAAAACTAATGCAGCTAGGAAAAGAATCCTAAAGTGTGTGCTGCCAACCGCTGATTCTGGCAGCTCTACAGCAACGTTTGCGGACAAGGTACGCATACCTTCAAAAATACTGAAATCCATAATCGGAGTATTACCGGTTGCCATAAGCACGATCATAGTTTCACCCACAGCACGGCCCAAACCAATCATGGTGCCTGAAAATATTCCTGGACTTGCCGAAGGAAGCACTACCCTAACCAGGGTTTGCCATGGTGTTGCACCTAATGCTAGAGAACCGGAACTTAAATGTTTAGGCACACTAAATACGGCATCTTCTGCAATTGAAAAAATGGTTGGTATCACTGCAAAACCCATCGCAATACCAATTATGACCGAGTTTCTTTGGTCATATCCTATGCCCATTGTGTCCGTTAACCATAAGCGCATATTGCCATCAAACAACACACGTTCCATCCATGGGCTCAAAGACAATGCTAACCATCCGCAAAGCATTACAACTGGAATTAATAGCGCAGCTTGCCAACCATCCGACATTGAAACTTTGATTCTATCCGGCACTTGCCACCATGCGAAACTTGCTAACAAAATTCCTAAGGGTAATGCCACAATTGTGGCAAAGACCCCAGGCAAATGAGCCTCTACAAAGGGTGCTAGCCAAAGTCCTGCAAGAAAACCCAAAATAACAGTAGGTAATGCTTCCATTATTTCTATAGACGGTTTAACAACCCCGCGCATTTTTGGAGCCATGAAATAGGCGGTAAATATAGCTCCACATATTGCTAACGGCATGGCAACCAACATCGCGTAGAATGCAGCTTTAAACGTGCCAAATGTTAAAGGCGTAAGGCTAAACTTTGGTTCAAAGTCGTTAGAAGATGAAGATGACTGCCATATGTAATCCGGCTCAGGATAGCTCTCATACCAAACCTTGCCCCATATAGAACTCAAAGACGCTTCCGGATGTTCAGCATCCATCTCCCAAACGTGCAATTGGCCGCTATTATCTTCTGCAATTAATTTGTCACTTCTTGGCCCTACACCAAGATGAGTGATGGGTTTATCCGTTATATTTTCTGTAAATAAATGTCTAGATGCAGTGGTATGAAACAAAGAAACATTACCTTCGACATCCGTAACCAGAAACCCTTTACGTAATAACTCCGTCGAGATGCTAGAAACCTCACTACCGCCACTATTAAAATTTCTAATCGCGGTTAAATGTCGCTGCCCATCTTCTCCACGCACCAAAAATAGCTGGTGTATATTGCCTTGATCATCTGCAAGCAATAACGAAATTCCACCAAGAAGAAATTCCAATGAAGTTGGCTGGCTACCTTCATCCAGAACCGAAATAGATTCAATATGAATGGGTTCAGCTTTATCACGAATGTCATAGTATGCAATTGCACCTTCTGTATTTAGCAGATACAACCACTGGCGTTCTGGTGACACTAACGCTTTAACCGGCTGGTGTGGATATGGCAGAATGAGTTGGTTAGTTAATTCCAAAGAAAATTCATCCTCATCCAAGAATGAAGACTCAATAACAAAATTAATTAACCTAGGACCACTTTCAGTTTGACCAAAAAAAGTTAGCCCGTCCTCATTGCCGCTGATTGCAATATCAGAAATAGCTTGGTTACCGATTTCAAGATTGATCGGTTCTTCACCATAGGGGTATGTAATACTTGGGACGATGGTACGTTTATCATCTGCATACTTAGAGGCATACTCATGCCGGAATATAATGGCTGTACCATTATCAAGACCTAAACCAATGATATTCTTTTCTGGGTCTACTTGCGTCCAGCTAACCACTTTAGCGTTGCTGCCTGCCAATATATTTTTACGAGCAAGGACTTCGCCATCATCAACCGAAAAGAATTGCACGATACCGATATCATTTAAACGCATACCGATTTCAGCTTGTTCTTCTATTGAATATAGAAGTGAGCCAGCGGTGTCATTTTCACTTAAAGTATAAGTAGCAACCTGGTGGAGACTGGCACCTTTAAATAAGGGAAACACCACCGCAAATAAAAACAAAAAGATCAGTATGATTGAACCAATAACAGCAATACCACCTGCACCCACCAGATAACGCGCCAGCAGATCACGAATAGATCGTCTGCGCCAAAGCTTTTGATCAAATACTAATGGCTCAGGAACACTGAGCTGAGATTTACCTGGGTCTTCCGTCATGTTTTATTCTAGTTATGCAATGAAAGCAGGAAACAATACTATACTCGAAAAAAATGGCCCTGTTATTCAGGGCCATTTTTTATTCGAAGTATGTTTTTTTATAACTCAATTTGTTAATTACTGGTTGTGTTCACTGCTCAGTTACACTGACTTTCATTGCACTCTTTTCAATATCAAGACCTGCAAGCGCTTTATCTGCTACTTTTGAAGGTAACGGAATATAGCCATCCTTAACGACTACTTTTTGACCTTGAGTAGACAATACCATTTTGATGAACTCACTCTCTAAAGGTGA
>CAZFEP010000151.1:0-1903 GCA_964517365.1 uncultured Thiotrichales bacterium
GACAAAGTGCCAATAAAGTTACGGTAGACATTCCTTCTAATAATGTTAAGCAATCGATCGCGAAAGTGCTAAAAGATGAAGGTTTCATTGAAGATTACACGGTAACAAAACAAGGTGTTAAGTCTACTATTGTGGTAACGCTAAAATATTATATGGGTGAGCCAGTAATAACTAAGGTGAAGCGAGTCAGCAGGCCGGGACTTCGTACCTATAAAAGTGCTGATGAGCTACCACGTGTAATTGGTGGAATGGGTGTAGCTATCATCTCAACCTCTAATGGAGTGATGAGTGATCGCGCAGCAAGAGCTGCTGGTCATGGTGGTGAAGTGCTTTGCACGGTTGAGTAATAATTAATTTATATAAATTTAAAGATTTAAAATACATATGTCACGAATTGCTAAAGAACCCGTTGTAATCCCTACAGGCGTGGACGTAAAACTTAATGGCCAACATTTGGCAGTTAAAGGTTCGCTGGGTGAGATGTCTATGAATATTCATGATGATGTGTGCATGGAACATAACGATAATGAAATTAATGTTCATGTAGAAAAAACAAAAAGTCTCGCTATGGCAGGAACTATGCGTTCATTAGTGAATAATTTAGTTATAGGAGTAAGTAAAGGTTTTGAGAAAAAATTAGAGTTAGTAGGGGTAGGTTACCGTGCTCAAGCAAAGGGTAAAGTTTTAAATCTAAATTTAGGCTTCTCACATCCTGTTGATTACGTTATTCCTGAAGGTGTAAAAATAGAGACACCAAGTCAGACAGAAGTTGTGATAACGGGTAGTGATAAGCAAAAGATTGGTCAAGTTGCTGCTGATATTCGTGCATATCGACCTCCAGAGCCATACAAAGGTAAAGGCGTTAAGTATTCTGATGAAAGAATAGTGCGTAAAGAAGCCAAGAAAAAATAAGTAATAAAAAATAAGTAAGTTGAAATAAGTAAATAAGATTAAGCAAATAAGAATAAGTAAGAGTATTTAATAATAATGAAGATGAATAAAACAAAATCTCGTTTACGAAGAGCGCTTAGAACGCGAAGTAAAATTGCCGAGTTAAATGTACATCGATTAAGTATTCATCGTACTTCTAAGCATATCTATGCTCAAGTGATTGCTCCTGCTGGAGACCAAACGTTGGTGTCTGCTTCATCAATTGATCCAGAGCTGCGTAAGGCAATCAAATACAGCGGGAATGTGGATGCTGCTAAAGCGGTTGGTGAAAAGATTGCACAACGTGCGAAAGAAAAAGGAATTGAATCTGTTGCATTTGATCGTTCAGGATTTAGATATCATGGACGTGTAAAAGCGTTGGCTGATGCAGCACGTGAAGCTGGATTAAAGTTCTAGGTAGAAAATTTTAATACAAATTACTAAGAGTAACTAAGAGAAACTGGGTTAGAGAGAATATGGCTGCAAACGAACCAGCAAGAATATCGGATGGTCTCGAAGAGAGATTGGTCTCAGTTAACCGTGTAGCAAAAGTGGTTAAAGGTGGTCGCCAATTTGGATTCACTGCACTAACCGTAGTGGGTGACGGCAACGGTAAAGTAGGTGTTGGATACGGTAAAGCGCGCGAGGTTCCTCTGGCAATACAAAAGGCTATGGAAAAAGCGCGAAAAGATATGAAACAAGTGCCAATTGTTGATGGAACGTTGCATTACCAGTCAATCGGAATTCACGGTGCAGCAAAAGTATTTATGAAACCCGCATCAGTAGGTACAGGAATCATTGCCGGTGGTGCAATGCGTGCAGTATTTGAAGTGGTTGGAGTTAAAAATGTCTTGTCTAAATGCATTGGGTCTAGAAACCCAATTAATGTTGTTAAAGCAACTATTGAAGCATTGAATGGTATGCAATCACCGGACTACATTGCAGCTAAGCGTGGCAAAACAATAGAAGACGT
>CAZFEP010000151.1:2003-4034 GCA_964517365.1 uncultured Thiotrichales bacterium
AGTAGACCAAATCGTAAACGACTAGGTCGTGGTATTGGATCAGGCTCTGGAAAAACGGGTGGTCGTGGTCATAAAGGCCAAAAGTCCCGCTCGGGTGGTTACCATAAAGTTGGTTTTGAAGGTGGACAAATGCCACTGCAAAGACGTTTGCCAAAAGTTGGTTTTCGTTCACGCAAGTCTTGTTCAACTGCAGAACTTCGGTTGCATGAGCTAGAGTTGGTCAGTGAAGAGGTTGTCGATATTGATGCATTAATAGATGCAAAATTAGTTCCAGCTGCGACTAAGAAAGTTAAAGTCATATTGTCAGGTAAAATTGAAAAGGCAGTTAAGACTAAAGGATTAACCTTTACAACAGGGGCTAAGAAAGTATTTGAAGCCGCTGGTGGAGCAATAGAAGCCTAATGTCTCGAGGCGCTGCAAATGTTGGTTCACTTGCTGGGTTAGGGCAAGTATCCGAATTACGCAAACGTTTGCTATTCGTATTGTTTGCGATGATCGTGTATCGCATTGGTACGTTTATACCTGTGCCAGGTATTGATCCTGCCGCCATGGCAAGATTTTTTGAACAACAGAGCAGTACGATTCTCGGCATGTTCAATATGTTTTCTGGCGGTGCTCTAGAAAGACTAAGTCTGTTTGCGTTAGGAATTATGCCTTACATTTCTGCATCGATCATAATGCAGTTAATGAGTGCGGTGGTGCCATCTTTAAAAGAATTAAAGAAAGAAGGTGAGGCAGGACGACGCAAAATAACGCAATACACACGTTACGGAACAGTATTCCTGGCAACCTTTCAAGCAATTGGTGTGTCAATTGCATTACAAAACCAGCAGGTTGCTTTAACACCAGGTATCGGGTTTCTGTTTACAGCAACGATTTCTTTGGTTACTGGCACAATGTTTTTAATGTGGTTAGGAGAGCAGATAACAGAGCGCGGCATTGGAAATGGTATATCTATAATCATTTTTGCAGGTATTGTTGCAGGGCTGCCATCTGCCATCGGTGGAACCTTAGATTTAGTATCTCAAGGAGCCATGAACGAAGGGTTTGCATTGTTCTTGTTTTTGATGGCAATACTCGTTACGGCATTTGTTATATTCGTGGAACGAGCTCAGCGAAGAATTACAGTAAATTATGCGCGTAGACAGCAGGGTAGAAAAATGATGGCTGCCCAATCTACGCACCTACCATTAAAACTGAATATGTCTGGTGTGATACCACCTATATTTGCTTCTAGTATTATTTTATTTCCGGCAACTTTATTGCAATGGTCGAGTAGTCCAACAGGTAATTTTGCATGGTTGCAGAACTTGGCTACAGCAATATCACCGGGTCAACCACTTTATGTGATGTTGTATGCACTTGCGATTGTGTTTTTCTGCTTCTTTTATACTGCGATTGTATTTGACTCGCGTGAAACAGCTGATAACTTGAAACGTTCTGGAGCATTTATTCCAGGTATACGTCCAGGTGATCAAACTGCACGTTATATTGATAAAGTTTTAACACGCTTAACTGCAGTGGGCGCGGTCTATATTACTTTGGTTTGTTTACTACCAGAGTTTTTGATTTTAAAATTTGGTGTGCCTTTCTATTTTGGTGGCACTTCACTTTTAATTATTGTGGTCGTGGTGATGGACTTTATGGCGCAAGTGCAAGCACATTTAATGTCCCATCAATATGAAGGGTTAATGAAGAAAGCTAACCTTAAAGGTTCTGGCCGATCTGGCTCGGGTCGATAAGGGAAGTAGGTAAAGAGGTCATTATGAAAGTACGAGCATCGGTTAAAAAAATGTGTCGCAACTGTAAAATCGTTCGAAGAAATCGAGTGGTTAGGGTTATATGTACTGACCCGCGTCACAAGCAACGACAAGGTTAAATAAGTAAATTAATAACATGTTTTTAAACGATTACACTGATAGAATCCGCTTTTCTCAGCAGTATGGGAAATTAGTGTTTCTCTATAATCCATCATTCATTCAAGGGTTTATATAAATGGCACGTATTGCTGGTATTAATGTACCGGTGCAT
>CAZFEP010000152.1:0-4027 GCA_964517365.1 uncultured Thiotrichales bacterium
TTTCAGATGGGGATAATATTGGCTGAATGGCTTGGTCTGCTAAATTTTTTGCACGGCCATCAAAAAACTGCCCTCCTCTATATTGCCCTTCCGCATCGAGCATAAAATCAGGCGTGAACGCAGAATAAGAAAGTGTCGGGGTATTACGATCCCGCAAGGAATGCCCATCATCACCCAATGAAACAGCACGGCCGCTAGCATTTACGCGAGGATCTATAAATGCATGCTGTGGTGAATGACATGTTGCACAGGATTGTGTTCGGTTTTTAGATAAATTCGCGTCGAAAAACAAGGCTCTGCCTAATTCTTCCATGCTGGCAAATGAACCATTTTGCGGCTTCTTAACTTCTTCAGTACCGCAAGCCGCGGTTACCAAAAGAAAAACAATACCGGTAAGAAATCTTAAATAAACCATAACCTAGATTAAACATTAAAAGCAGTATATGTCTCGATCTCTTACAGGTTATAGTGAGATTTGCAAAGTACACACCACCCTGTTTATTAAATGGTTTAACGAACTAATTCTGGAGAATCAAGACTATCCGAGCCTTCAAATGCGATCGACTCTAAACTCATAACCGACACCGCTTTTTCAATATAGCGAGTTTGAGCCACCAAAGCATCAATTGCAGCTCTTACTTTTGCGTTACCGACTTTATTAGTTTCACCCAACATCTGATCATACGCCTCACCACCACTAGCGGTATCTACTAATATCTGCATTTTTGCAACGGTTGCATTAATGTGTTCAAGCAGGTCTTTATCTACAGCTTCATCTTCTGTCGCGACCAAATCAGAAAGACTGGGTCCTTTAATTTCCAAACCATTCATACGCGTATAAGTTCCTGTGTATACATTTCGAATACCTACTGCATTATAGTAATGAGAAAAATGTGTGTTATCGCTGAAGCAGTCATGCTCTTCTTCAGGATCATGTAACATTAATCCAAGCTTCATTCGTTCACCCGCCAACTCACCATAAGACAAGCTACCCATGCCTGTAAAAATAGTGGCTATATTTTTTCTAAGGTTTCCAGACACAACCGCTTCTCGAGCTGAGCCGCCCTCCGCCCATTGAGCTGTCATCCACTTAAGGTCTTCAACCAAGAGCTCAGTTACTGCTTTTAAATAGGCTGCACGTCGATCGCAATTACCACCTGTGCAGCTCTCAACATCATAATCACTGGCGGGTCGTTTACCTGCACCCACATTCGTACCATTTAAGTCCTGACCCCATAGCAAAAACTCGATTGCATGATAGCCAGTAGCCACATTTGCTTCAACACCATCCACTTCATGCAATGCATCTGTTAATAACTCTTTGCTAATGGTACTGGCATCAATTTCTGTTCCGCCAATCGCAAGTTTTTTATTAGCAATAATATTTGCGTTATAAAACGGGTTTTCTTCGGACTCACTGCCATAACTTGTAGCGGTATAATCAATCAAACCTTCATCTAGTGGCCATGAATTTACCTTACCTTCCCAAGCATCTACTATTGCATTACCAAAACGGTACGCTTCGGTTTGCATATACGGAACTCTTGCTGCTACCCATGCTGCTTTACTAGCCATCAGATTCTCTTCTGTAGGGTTTTCCAGCAATGCATCTATTTTGTTTTCCAATTTTTCTACGGTTAACAAAGAATCTTGATACATAAGCTGTGCTAAATCTGCATAGTGCTTAAGCACTGTTTCGGGTGTAGCAGCTTGCGTTGAAATACTCGTTATTAATAAAACAGTAACGGCCATTATTGATCTTATATTCATAAATATTTTATACATTTATTTTTATTCCAGAAGCATGGATTAAATTGATTTTTAGAATGCAATCACTATTTTTTTAAAAACAACTGATTTACCGCAAATATAAATTTAATTTCATCTCTTTTGCCCTACCGGAGACAGTAAATTTTAGACACTAAAGCTAATACAACAAAACCATCATAATATGACCACTACATCAAGAGTGTGGTGCCATCTATTTGCTAAAAAATTACTTAGCATATTCAGCAATCTCTCTTTTAGCCTGATAGCGTTTACGAAACATCTGTTGAATGTATTAATACTATCAATGATAGCTATCTATATTGCCCTTAGATCTACCCCTTAATAGATATGATTATGAGAATGATTCGTATTAAGATTAACAATAAGAGCATGGTTCGGATAATACGAATTAATAATTCGAATAATCCTTATTAATGCCAATTTTAATAACGACGTAATTTTCTATTAATAGGGAGATCTAGATGATTTCAAAAATTATAAAACCAAGGCTAATGTTCTTTTTAGCCCTAGCTGCATTGGCATTACCTATACATGCAGAGCAAATTTCAGTTGATAAAGAGGAATACGAAAAACTCAAAAAAGCCGTTGAATACTTAATGACTCAGCAAAAAGAGGCCATAGAAAAAGCTACGCGCGCGGAAGAAAAAGCAGATGAAGCCACTGAGATTGCCACGGCCACAGCTGAAGTGGTTGAAGACAGTCCGATGGATGCATTTAAAGGTATTTCTCTTGGAGGTTATGGAGAGCTTCATTATAACAACCTAAGTGCTGATGATAGTGAACGTGACCTAGAAGAAATTGATCTACATAGATTTGTATTATTTGTAGGCAAAGAGTTCACCGATAACTTGCGTTTTGTTTCTGAAACAGAAATCGAACATGGCGGCGTTGAATCAGACGGTGATCCTCTTGGTGGTGAAGTTGAAGTAGAGCAAGCCTTTATAGAATATGACATAAATGATAATGCGCAAGTGCGCGGGGGTGTATTTTTAATACCCACTGGCATTTTAAACGAAATACATGAACCAAATACATTTTATGGTGTAGAACGAAATGATGTTGAAAGCGTCATCATTCCATCTACTTGGTGGGAAGCTGGTGTAGGTTCCAATTTTCGAACAAACAATGGCTTCTCTTTTGATTTAGCATTACATTCCGGTCTAAATTTTTCAGGCTTTAGTGGCCGTGTAAGAGGTGCTCGTGGAAAAGTATCCAATCAACGCTTAAGTGATCCAGCTATAACAGGACGTGTAAAATACACGGGCATACAAGGACTGGAACTCGCAGCCTCTATCAACCACCAGACCGACCCTACTCAAGATGATGACACACAAGCGGAAGATGATTTCATTGATGATGCGACACTTTATACAGCACACGCTATTTATAATCGTGGACCGTTTGGCATGCGCGCTCTTTATGCACAATGGGATTTCAGTGGTGACATTGAAGATGCTGCGGGTGATATTGATGATCAATTTGGTTGGTACATTGAGCCCAGTTACAAGGTCAACTCATGGGTGGGACTATACGCACGTTATCAAGAAGTTGAAGGTGCACGTGTACAAGACCAGTTCAGCCAATGGGAAGCAGGTGTTAACTGGTGGCCACATCCTGGCGTTGTAGTGAAAGCGAACTATCGCGATCGTGCACATGATCCAGAAGCAGAAGACCAAGGTCGCGACTTTGATGGTTTTGATCTAGGTATTGGATATATGTTCTAAGGTTATATGCACCTGTTATATTTATTTGCTAGGTTATAGTATAAGCCTGCATTAGATTAAACTAATGCAGGCTTTTTAAAGTCTTAAAAGTTATTATTAAATATATTCTTAATAAACAATAAAAACATCACTCCCAAACTATATGATTAATTTAAAAAGGATTTTAATAACACTTGTTTTATTTAATACGAGTGCAGCCATAGCAGCCGAAAGCGTGTATCAATCTCCCAAAGATTTTTTATCCGCTACTTTTTCTGCCCCACCCGACCCTCAACGATTAACCCTCTCGGGCGACCTCAGCAAACAAGTCAAAGCCATATTAGGACATCGTTACAAAAAAATACGGGTTCCCTACTGGCAAGATGGATGTCGATCAGCATGGATTCTAGAAGAAATTGGTAAAGAACGTTACATCACAACTGGTTTTGTAGTGAATGCTCAAGGACTTGAAAAAGCAAAAGTATTAATCTTTAGAGAAAGCCGCGGCTGGGAAGTGAAACATGACTTTTTTG
>CAZFEP010000153.1:0-3983 GCA_964517365.1 uncultured Thiotrichales bacterium
TCCGACAATTGTGCCGACTTGGTTTGAATACTTTCTGCATTAGCGCTCATTTTTTATCGTCTCATGTATGTCAAATGTTTAGCAGGAACTTAGAGGGCGCATCGCTACAGAATCAGATTAGCTGACGCTTCCCTCCGCCAGCATTACCTGGTTCAGGTTCTAAGGGTAAATCTCAGCCAATTAATCAATCCTATTGACTCCCCTAGCTTCAGAACATGAATTTTAATTGAATAGAGTCGGCATTGATATGATTAAGCGTAAAATTCATGGAATATGTTGATCAGGCACTACACAAACCGTACCCTTTGTAAACAATTTAAATTTATTGAGCTCAGCATGACCTTTAAGATTGCCATCATTGGCCCTGGCAGAAGCAAACAAGGCACAGGGCCATTCATTGCTCGTAGTTTCAATCAACTCGGCTGTGATGTACAAGCTATAGTCAGTAGCTCACTGACTTCTGCTAATCAAGCGGTTAACCATCTAAATAGCGAACATGGAATACATTGCATAGCCTATGAAAGCCTAGAAACATTACTACAAAACCATTCGATCGATATCGTTGCCATCAGCAGCCCGGCTGAATCACACCACCACCATCTCACAACCGCCATAAAAGCAGGTTGCCATGTATTTTGTGAAAAACCATTATGGTGGCCGACAACAAATTTATATTCCAAAAATGACGTTCAGAAAATAGCTGACGAAACGACGACACTTGTAAACGCATGCCATGAACATAAAGTTTTACTCCAACTCAACACCCAATGGCCCTATACGTTACCCGCGTATTATAATTTATACCCGCAGCTTAAAAACCAATCTAGATCTAACATCGAAACATTTACCATGTGGCTATCGCCCCAAAGCACTGGTGGCAACATGATTATTGATACCATCTCGCACTTGCTAAGCATGCTGTATGTTTTAGTTGGTAATGGAAAAATCAACGAAATAACATCAAACTTTCATTCTGCCAATGACGAACAAGATCTAATAATCAAATTCGAATACTTACATGCATTTGGGGATACTCAAGTCTCCATCAACCTGACCTCTAGCAATAGCTTCCCCAAACCCGCCGCTTACGCTATCAACGACCTACGCGTGGACAGATATGTCGAACTGCCAGATTACCTGATATCATTACGTTCAGCCGATCGTCAATTACCAATAGAGGATCCTCTGGTATGCTCTATCAAGAACTTTTTGAGTACCATTCACTCTAAAGCATCTCCAGATGAAGTCTCATTAATAGACGGAATGAATCATCTTGCACAAATTTATCTGACAGTAACCCAAACATAAACTCTTACTTAAAAATCAAACATAAAAAAACCCAACTTACGAAACGAAAATTTGAATCATGGAAAAAATACATACTGAAAGTGGCGAAGTGTTAATGACACTATCACCTCTTATTGATTTTACTAAACACAGCTTTGAAGAAATAAAAAATCCCGCACCGCTTCATGTGAAAACCTTTTCCCATGAAGTAGTCAAGCAAACCGAGCTGTCTCCTATCCATGACTTCATGGGTAAGTTGCGTCAACCCGAAGTACTTGGAAAATTAAAAGAATATGTTGAGTGGCAAGTACAATGGCGTGAAGGTTATGCCAACAATTCTATGACATTGGATGAAGCCTTAGAAATGGCGCCTATTAGTGCCCCTATTTCAATTAACTTAGACCTGACCACTGCCTGTAATTACAAGTGCGACCATTGTGTGGACATGGATATTCTGAATAAGAATATTAACTATGAACATGAGAACCTAAAAAACTCTCTGACTTACTTAGCAGACAAAGGACTGCGATCAGTAATCATTATTGGTGGCGGAGAACCGACTGCTTACAAAGGGTTCGAAGATATAGTCCGCCACTTAAAGGCCAAAAATATTCAAATTGGTGTGGTTACTAACGGCAGCATGATGAAGAAAGTTGAGGCCGTTGCAGAAGTGCTGGATGAACGTGACTGGGTGCGCCTATCTCTAGATTCTGGCACCAATCAAACGTTTCGGGATATGCATAAACCCGGCAGCAAAAAAGTCACTCTGGAATGGATTTGCAGCCACATACCTGACATCAAGAAAGTTAATCCTAAATTCAAAATAGGTTTTAGTTTTATTATAGTCTGGAAAGATTGTGAAACAAACGATACAAAGATTATTGAAAACGTTGATGAGATGCTCACAGCCGCTAAGCTAGCGAAAGACCATCAGTTTGATTACATTTCTTTCAAACCTTTCTTAACGCGTGCCGAAGAAAATAATGCTGAAGTAATTGGTATCGATAAAGAAAAAGAGTATGTTGAATCTGTGATGAAGAAAATCCGTGCATCCGTTACAGAATCAATGCAATTAGAAAATGATAACTTTGCAGTAATTGAGAGCACAAACTTGCGTGTCTTGGAAAATGGCACCTACATGAACTACACAGAGCAACCACACAATTGCCATATGCAATACTTCAGACAAGTATTAAGCCCACTTGGTGTATTTAATTGTCCTGTTTACCGTCATGTTCCACAAGCCTTGTTAGGTGAAAAGCATGCTTACCAAACACAAGCAGGTGTTATTGATACTCAGAAAAATACCTTGCGATTAATAGAAGCCTTTGACGCAACAGAAGAATGCAAAGATGTTACCTGCCTGTACAACCATGCAAATTGGTTCATAGAAGATCTAATCAATCACCCTGAAAAGCTAGCTTCATTAGACTCAAGCTTTGATCGAGGCGACTTCTTTCTCTAAAAGTTTCTGTGCGCTTTCATAAACCTTATTCACTTCAATATTATTTAGACAATTGTAATGCCCGTAAGGGCATTGCTTCTTCCAACACGGACTGCAATCTAAGCCTAAATATTGAATTTCTTTTTTATCGGTTAGGGGCGGCGTATATTTTGGAGTTATCGATCCATAAATGGCAACCACTGGTTTACCTACCGCCGCCGCAATATGCATTAGTCCAGAATCATTGGTAATCGCTATTTTCATTAACGAAAGTAAATCAACTGCTTCTTCTAAGCTTGTTTGACCACATAAATTTACTGCAACCGCATCAGATGCTTTGACAATCTCTTCACCAATTGATTGGTCTTTTGGTGAACCAAAAACATATACATTAAAGCCTAGACTTTTAAATTTTTTTGCAAGCTCACCAAAACTGGTTCCTGGCCATTGTTTAGATGGCCCAAATTCTGCTCCAGGCATAAATGCAACAGCAGGAACCGATTCATCAATACCTAATTTTTTTGCTGCTAACTGACGTTTATTATCATCAACCACAAGTTTAGGATAATAAATCTTGGGCGCTTGATGAATGTTTTCTTGTTTTATATTTTCTAGATCAATACCAAGCTGTAAATATTTTTCGACAGCCTTGTACACAATATTAGTATCCAATTCACGCATATCGTTAACAATTCCATATCGCATCTCCCCACGATAAGCGGTGCGTTTAGGTATATTTGCAAAATATGGAATCAATGCTGACTTAAAGGTTCTAGGTAAAATGATCGCTCTATCGTATTCACCTCGAAGACTTTTACCTACTCGATAACGCTCCGCTAGCTGTAGCTTGCCATGCTGCAAATTCACTTTTATAACCCTGCGAACTTCCGGCATACGAGCAAGCACAGGCGCAGACCACCCTGGCGCCACCACATCAATGATGTGATCTAGATGCTGGCGCTTCAAAGCAATAAACAAACTCTGAACCATCACCATATCTCCCACCCAAGCAGGCCCTATGACAAGTATCTTATGAGCACTCAAAAGCAATCAACAACCATGGTAGATTTATAAATAATGATGCAAGCATTTATTCTGATATTATGACGCAGACACAATGACAACATACACCTCAAAAACAAGATATAAGCCCAAATCTAGGCATACAAGCCAAATATAAAGGCTAAACATACAGGCTAGGTATAAAAGCACATGAATATAGAGCAAGCAAGATTCAACATGATTGAGCAAC
>CAZFEP010000154.1:0-3949 GCA_964517365.1 uncultured Thiotrichales bacterium
TCATTTGTGATTTTATACTACCTCCACCACAATTTGTTATCACAGAAGGTATATGGGACTCCTTTCGGATCCGGTTTGCTAGCTGCAACCCCACTATTTCAGCTTTTTCTCCCATGAGCACCATATATACATCTACAGAATAATCATCTATTTGAGGTTCTTCTAATAGTGACACCAACCTTTCCAGGCCAATCGCAAAACCCGCAGCAGGGCATGGTTTACCACCCAATTGCTCGATTAAACCATCATATCGGCCACCCGCACAAATTGTTGCCTGAGCACCTAATCCTTCGGCCACCCATTCAAAAACTGTTTTGCTGTAGTAATCCAAGCCACGCACTAATCGCGGATTAATAGTGAACACTATGTTCGCGGCACCCAATAACGTTTGTAATCGTTCAAAATGTTCTGCCGACTCTTCATCCAAATGATCCAATAAACTTGGTGCATTTTGAATTATTTCCTGCATTTCAGGATTTTTGCTATCCAAGATGCGTAAAGGGTTGGTATGCAGCCTCGACGCAGCCTCTTTATCCAGCTTATCTTCATGGTGTTGCAAGTAATCAATAAGAATTTCTCGATATTCTTTTCTAGCAGATGATGAGCCTAGACTATTTATTTCTAAACGAGGCTTCATGGGTAGATGAATACTTTCCCACATTTGCGCACTCAAAATGATGAGCTCTGCATCAATATCAGGACCGGCAAAACCAAATGTTTCTACACCCAGCTGATGAAATTGACGATAACGCCCTTTCTGTGGGCGTTCATGACGAAAAAATGGGCCGCAATACCATAATCGTTGTGGTTGAGCATATAAAAACCCATGTTGTATGCCCGCGCGTACACAACTTGCAGTACCTTCCGGGCGTAAGGTTAAACTATCACCATTACGATCCTCAAAGGTGTACATTTCTTTTTCAACGATATCAGTAACTTCACCTAATGAACGCTTGAATAGCTCTGTTTGCTCAAGTAGCGGCATGCGAATTTCATGATAACCGTACTGGCTTAAAACATTTTGCAGGGTACGTTCGGTTGAACGCAGTTGATCACTACCAGGAGATAACACATCATGCATACCTCGAATAGATTGAATTCGCTTAGACATTTATAATTAGATTAAAGACTAAAAAGTTTTTTTAATTGAGCGAACCGCTCGACACCTGAAACCGCGCAGTGCGATTATTTCTACTGTATTTAGAGTGATCAAAATAAAGTCCATTAACTTCTATTATCACGCCTGGCGAATTACCAAGAAATATTTCAAATGGAGGTTTGCCGCTTAAGTTTCTAACGACTCCGGGCTCAATCAAACCCTGCATTAATGTATTTGCATCTGAATCACTAATCTCTGTCCAGCTTTCTTCTGTATAAGTTATCGTGAGTACTTGTATTCCATCTAGTGAAGTTAATAAAGTAGGATTCCGTGAAGCTTCTGCCATCGCCTCTTGATCATCAGAGGAGACCACTTCTTGAATTTGTGTATTTTCTGATTCAGTAACCGGAGTTTCGTTTGCAACAGACGTAATAGATGAATTTACATTTTCTGGTATAACCTCATCACTTAAAACAGATTGTCGACTGCTTTCTTGATTTGAGGCGTTATCCTCAGGCAATACATTTTCTGTAGTTATTTGATTTTCAGCCAATTGCTGGCTTGGATCTGAGATTTGATTAGTATCAAACCACCACGAAACGACCAATCCAACGAGTATCGTTATAACTGCAGCAGTACTCCAGAGAATAGCTGGGTCATAGCTTTGCTTTGATTTCCTACTCTTCTCGACAACAGGCTCACTATAATACTGATCGACATATAGCTTAACCAAGCCTTCTCCATTAATACCCACAACACGTGCGTAGTTACGCAAGTAGCCACGGATATAAGTAGTTTCAGGCAAACTAGAATAATCATCTGCCTCTAGAGATTGTATTATGTGTTTTGGAAGATTTATTTGTTCAGCAATATCAGTTTGATTCAAAGACGCTGCATTACGAGCATTAATCAACAAAGCGCCTATGCTTACGCTTTTATTAGATGACTCAGAAGTCTTGTTATTGCTGTTTTCTTCCTGCATCCCAATAACTTTCTGCTAATAATCTTGCCTCTTGAGAGGATGGAAATAATCTTTTTAACTGATGTGCGTAACCATCTGCTTTACCCTGGTTTCCAAGATTGGCTTCAGTTTGGTAAGCCGCCCATAGTGATTGTGAATTGTGTTTTGCCACAGTTTCATATTTTCGAAAGTAAAACGATGCCTGTTCATAATCTTGCCGCTGAAACGAAAGCAAACCCATTTGATATAAAGACGTTCGTTGAGAAGCATTTTTTTCTAAAGATTTTTGAAAATACTCTTCTGCTTTCACTGCATCCGGCAACTTTAAAAAACATGTGCCGGCATTTGCATAGGCTGAAGCCGCTTCACCATACAAGGGATTTTTCACTGCGCTGAGAAACTCTTTTTCCGCTTCAATCACCCTACCTTGGTTACATAAAAACGTCCCATAATTATTATGAGCTTTTGAGTCCTTTGGATCTAAAGATATTGCCTTGCGAAAATGCTTTTCAGCAACTTCCACCTCGCCCAATCTTTCTTGCAACAACGCAAACACCCAGTTAGCCGTTGCAGAACTTGGATCTTGTTTAATTGCACGACGTAACTTCTCATCAGCAACCTTATATTCACCTTTACTGAGGTAACGCACACCCAGCTGAATATTTATTTCTGCAGCTTTTTGATTTTCGGACAATGGCGCATCGGAACCAGAGGTTGCACATGCTGAGACAAAAACCACTAGCCAGCCCAGTATAAAAATATTTTGTAGCACTATGCGCATACCACCTCAACTTTCTGTTTTAGTAAGTTCGCATCATAAAGTTTTTCAAAATGGCGTTTGCGTTTCGCTTGGTCCTGAATGTCACCTGCTAGCTGTCCACATGCTGCAGCTATATCTTCACCGCGCGGACGACGCGTTATGGTTGTGATACCTGCTGCTTGTAATATTTCTCTAAACACTTCTATCGCTTGATCTGTTGAACGCTCATAGCCTGAATTAGGAAAAGCATTAAAAGGAATTAAGTTAACTTTTGAAGGCAATGATTTTAATAATTTTGCTAACTGCCTAGCATGCTCTGGCTGATCATTTACCTGATCTAGCATGACGTACTCTATTGTTATGCTGTGTTTGCGATTCTTATCATCCAAGAAACGATGGCAGGCTTGCATCAACTCCTCTATAGGATAACGTCGGTTTAATGGAACCAGTTGATTTCTAATTTCATTATTTGGAGCATGCAACGAAACTGCCAGACTTACATCCATCGCTTCCCGCAACTTATCAATCTTTGGAACCAGCCCTGAAGTACTAACCGTGACCTTACGCTTACCTAATCCATAAGCATTATCATCCATCATAATCTCTATGGCTTTAATCACATTGTCGAAATTAGCCAGAGGCTCACCCATCCCCATAAACACGACGTTACTGATAACACGCGCCTTGCCTAGCTGTTCTCGCAAGCGGTGCTCCGCGAACCATAGTTGAGCAATGACTTGTGCTGCCGAAAGATTACCGGCAAAGCCTTGCCTTGCCGTTGCACAAAAAGTGCAATCCAGAATACAACCCACTTGTGATGAAACACAAAGTGTTGCCCTGTCACCTTCAGGAATATATACCGTCTCAACTGCATTTTTATCATCCACACGTAGCAACCATTTTCGAGTGCCATCTGTTGAGATTTCTTCACTGACCATTTCAGGCATGTGCATTTGAGCATTTTCATTTAGCCAATCACGCAATGACTGACTAAGGTTTGTCATTAATTTATAATCCGTTACACCTTGTTGGTGAGTCCACTTCATTACTTGCGTAGCACGGAACGGCTTTTCATTAATAACAGAAAAATAATCTTCTAAATCTTGCTGGGTCATGCCCATCAAGTTAT
>CAZFEP010000155.1:0-3942 GCA_964517365.1 uncultured Thiotrichales bacterium
TATATGCTTCATTCACTACTGCAGCATCTTCGTGGTTGCCCCCAAGGTCGGGATGCATTTTAAGTTTTTGCATCATGGTGCGATAGCTAGAACGAATTACTTCTTTTGGCGCATCGGTTTGCACATGAAGTATTTGATAATAGTTTCTATGATTATTTCTGTGATGCGACATCTTTTTAGAAGATAATATTTGTAAGGTTAATAATGCCTATAGCTTTGTATGCTTATCGGCAATCTGTATTGATGCTTGAGCAGGTCGCTTTATGTCTTGTTTAAGGATGTGTGATTGAAAAAACTGATTCAGCATTATCAGAATTCGTTAAATGATTGAATTCTTGTTCTAAAACTGGTCATAACTGTTTGAATTGGTGAATGCCCATAGATTGTGGGTGCGAAATGGATGATGAACTCTATAGACGAAATTGTGTCATAGGAGTACATTGAATAAATCCATATAGATTATCCCTCTGGATGAGACAAATATTTACATACATATTTATCGTGTTTTTCTCGTTAGGCTCTGTGCAAGCGAGTACACACTATTGTGTGAATATGGATGCACAAAAAGATTCAAACATTAAAAATTCGACCAGTAATGAATCAACTAGTGATGTAGCAGATAGCTTGTCGGATAACCAAACATTATGCCACTTGGTGAGTGAAGAGCCGGCTAGTGATGATGATTCAAATAATACTTGTTGTGATGAAAGTTGTGGATCATGTACAAGTATCGTAGTTACGTTTAATTCTTTAAAAAATAATTATGAGCCGACTTATACTGAACAGTATAAGCAATATGGTTCATTCTTTATTCTTTCCAACCATATAAAAATTCCTACCCCGCCACCGAATAGCTAACTTCTTGACCAAGCCGTTATGCGGCTTTTGTTCGTTTGTTTTAGAACTAAAGGAGTTTATAGGTGCAAATTATAATATTTATTATATTGCTATTTACGTGTAGCACAGTTGTGCAGGCAAGACCCGTGTCTTACCCAAAAGCGTGGACAGCCAATACGTTTAACGATGGTGATCGTCATGTTTTTAATGCGCATTATTCGCCAACGGCATTTTATGCTATTGGCTATAACGCAGAGTATTGGCGAGAAGATAAATTTCAAATCCATGCATTGCACATGAACAATTTGCTCAAGCGCTGGAATGGAGAAGGATCGCAAGCCAATTTATATCTTCGAACTGGAATAGGTGCCGCATATTCTGATGAGGATGAGTTTGATAGCCATACTGAGTTAGTCGCCTTTGCGGGTATCTCAACAGACTGGGAGACCCGAAGATATTTCGTTTCTTACCAAAATCGATATGTAGATGCTGGAAATATTGCAGATAACTTCAGCCAACGGTTCAAGGCTGGCTTTGCACCGTATCTTGCTGATTACGGCAGCTTGCATACATGGTTAATGCTTGAAGCGCGCCATGCGCCAGAGGCAGATGATCAATTAGTACTTACTCCATTAGTGCGTTTGTTTAGTGGTCCAAACCTTCTTGAAGGTGGGGTGAGCGATGTGGGTGATGTGCAGTTTAATTTTATACATCGTTTTTAATTCATAGTTTTTAGGTTTATGTTTTTTAGGAGATTATTATGAAAGCAATTTTGATTAGTTTGCTATTTGTTATTATTTTTAATGTGAATGTTAGTGCTGAAGATGAATCACCTGTATCAGTAGGTACTGTTGATCCTGGAGGCGAGATTGTTTCTGTAAAGGCGTTCGGTTTGGTCTGTGATTTTTGTGCCACTGCCATTGAAAAAGTATTCATGCGTAAAGATGAGGTATCTGGGTTAAACGTTAGTTTGGCGGATCATAAAATTGTAATTGCGTTAAAAAATGGAAAAAATCTAGATGATGCAGAAATTGAAAAATTAATTACTGATTCTGGTTATAACGTTAAGAGTATCAATCGTTCTGTTGCGAGTAATTGATTATGAAAACAGTAACGACTAAAAGTCATGTATTGCCATTTTTAAGTTTGTTTACGAGTGTAGGTACATTGGTGTGTTGCGCGTTACCTGCACTGTTGGTAACCATTGGAGCGGGTGCAGTGCTTGTAGGATTGGTGTCTACCATTCCGCAGCTGGTAGTACTGTCGACTTATAAGGTGGAGGTGTTTGCGGTTGCAGGTGTATTGATATTTTTTACAGGGCTGTATCAATGGAAAGTAAGAAATGCACCTTGTCCATCTGACCCTAAACAAGCGATGGCATGCAAAAGAATGAGAAGCATAAACAAGTTTGTGTTTATGCTCTCGTTACTTTTATATAGCGTGGGATTCTTTTTTGCTTTTATCGCATCAAGAATTTTTACTTAATGGGTGTTATTTTTTCCAGCTATCAAAATTGCTACCATTTTTTTCGGAACCATCTTCAAAGCCTGCAGTGTAGGCATCGGTAACACGTTGCTCTTCACGTTCCGGGTGGCCTAGGTAGCCGCCTTGCCAGCCTAGTACGTACTCTGGATCTACCTTAGCGTCTTCCATTTTGGTAATTGCGTCTCTATATGCTTGGTCCATGATGGTCTCCTTATATTAATTAGATGTTATAAAAGTTTAAATGTAAGTTTTAATATTCTTGGTTGGTTTGAAAATGTGAAAATGCTTTGCCTGAGTCGAGTACTGCACGAACTTTCTCGGCTGATGCTTGTATAGATGTTTCTGCACCCATGTGTGTAAGCATAATAGCGGTTGAGTAAATCAAGCTATCGCGTGCGGGGCCTTGCTCACCTTGAAGTGCCGCAACACCCACTTTTGCAGCTTCTTCAGCAAGTTGGTCGGTATCTATTTTAGCAGAAATATCATCACTGCTTTTGCTGTCAACTTTAGCAGCGTTTAGTTTTGGTAACGGAACTGCACGAACATCTTGTTGAATACTGATGCGATCGGGATGAATTTCAACTTCTGTTAATTCACCGCGGTTCTTGTATTCGAAATATTTAGATTCTTGTTTTAAAGAAGGAATTACGCCACCTTCAACTCCACGCACTAGCACGGCTGAATCAAAACCTGATATTTTTGCCAAGTGTGTATACACAGGAGGGTAAGGCTTGTGCACATAACCTGTCATTAATGTGGTGCTTTTTTTGCCGCGCACGGGGCCGATTAATACTTCTACTGTGGTGATGACAGGGCGTTTTACGATTTGACTGCGTAGTGGAATTAAATCATGAAGAGAAGGGCAAATGGTTTTCTGATCAAGGTACACCCAGGCACTTTTAGGGTTATTAATTTGTGTTAATGCTTGTTGCATATCGTAATCAACATTAATTCCGGCTGCGCGTAATACTTTTCGATGTGTCGCACCATATTTTGGCCCAACCGCTTCTGCGCCATGTGAAACTGCTGGGAGTCCACATGCAGCTAATACTGCAGGTATAAAAGCGGAAACAGGTGTGCCGCGTGCATAGCCATCATATGGATCGGCAACATCAATCACGTGGTCTGTGTCTGCAGTGACAATGTTAGAGGCATCAATTATGGCCTGCAAGCAGCCGCCGTTTTCATCTAGTGTTTCACGCTTCATGCGTAAAGCAATTAAAAAGATACCAGCTTGAACCGGGTCTGCTGACTTATTTAATATATGTTTCATTGCATCTCGTGCTTCTTCAAACGAGATGTCTTTGCTGTATTCAGGTCCGGTTGCAACACGCTGTATATAAGAGCGCATGGCAAGACTAGGGTCTGTGATTATTTCTTGTTCGGTCGCTGACATGTGCTAATGATGCCACTTTACTTTCGCTGTAGCAGGATACAAAAGGGAATAGTTAACCGCGTATTTCACTAAATATATCCCTATGGAGAGCATAAAAACGCCGCAAATGTATCTATTCAATAAATTAGCGTAAGCCAGACTCGATTTTTGGGTCTAAAGCATCGTCAATACCAGTACAAAATCCACTATTTTTATCAAGGTACTGTATGGGTTATTCCTTCTAA
>CAZFEP010000156.1:0-3938 GCA_964517365.1 uncultured Thiotrichales bacterium
GCACCAATGTTGCCAGGATGAGAAGGTTCGACTAAAACTATTCTAATTTGATGGGATTTATTCACTGTTATACAAGAAATTTATATTTGAAATTGATTGTTACATCTGAGTTGTTAAAAGAAGGATTTTAGAGTATACGTAAATTAGATGAAGTACGGTATGCTTGCCTGATCTTCTTATTCTCTAAGTACGTCAATCTAACATGCAAGCTACCTTAACTATTGCAATCGAAGCTGCGCGTGAAGCAGGTAAAATCATCTTCCGCAACATGTCTCGCGTTCATTCACTTAATATTAAAGCTAAAGAAAAAAATGATTTTGTAAGTGAAGTCGATCTACAAGCAGAACAAGAAATCATCAATGTCATACACCGCGTATACCCGCAACATGGAATCCTTGCTGAAGAATCTGGCTCTAGATTTAGCGGCAAAGACGATGAATATCAATGGATAATTGACCCTCTTGATGGCACGACTAATTTCTTACATGGCTTCCCACATTATTCGGTATCCATTGCACTAAAACATAAAGAACGACTTGAAGTGGCGGTGATATATGACCCATTCAAAGATGAATTATTTTGTGCAGGTCGTGGCAATGGCGCTTCACTCAACGATAGAAAAATCAGAGTGTCTAAACTCCCCAGCCTTGAAGGCTCATTATTAGCTACTGGATTTCCATACAAAGAAAACCAAAATATTGATACGTACTTAAGTTCGCTTAAAGATATTATGCTGCAAACCTCTGGCATTCGTCGTGCCGGCTCAGCTGCATTAGATCTTGCCTATGTTGGCGCTGGTCGTGTGGACGGTTTTTGGGAGTTTGGTCTAAATACTTGGGATATCGCAGCCGGCTGTTTAATTGTTCAAGAAGCTGGCGGGTTAGTAGGCGACACAGAGGGTGGACACAGTTATCTGAAAAGTGGAAATATAGTGGCTGCTAATACGAAAATTTTTCGTCAAATTCTACAAAGCCTGAATAAATAGGACTCAATACAAATAGGATCAAATAAATAAACCAGAAGTGACTAGGTCTGAATTCGTATAAGTAGTTAGTCTTACCAAGCCCGAACAATCTAATGCGCGCATTATGTATGCCTGATTTCTGGCTTATACCTTAGCTATACCTGGCTACCATCTTCATTTGGGTTTTCGACTACTTCCTGTATAAGATCTTCTTTGCTTACATTTAATGCCAATAAAGAAGAACTGGCTACATAAATTGAAGAATACGTTCCCACCAGAACACCGACGATTAAAGCAATTGAAAACGAATGTATTACCTCACCACCAAACATAAATAGTGCAAACAACACTAACAATGTCGTAATTGACGTCATTAAGGTTCTGGAAAGTGTTTGGTTAATAGATATATTAATTACACCTTCTGAAGTCTCTTTACGTAATCTTCGGAAATTTTCACGAATGCGATCGAACACTACTATTGTGTCATTAAGTGAATACCCTATCACTGCAAGCAGCGCAGCCAGCACCGTTAAATCAAACTCAATCTGTGTGATAGCAAAAAATCCAACCACTAAAATTACATCGTGTATCAGGGCCGCCACCGACCCCAAGGAAAACCGCCACTCGAATCGCAACGCTACATAAATTAGAATACCGATCAACGCATACAACATGGCCAATCCACCTTTATCGCGTAATTCATCCCCTACTTGTGGGCCCACAAATTCAACACGACGCATTTCCGGTTTCCCGGTCGCTTCCAAGGCTTCTAAAACATTATTACTTAACTTAGCTTTATCATCATCGTTATCCGCAACGGGTAATCGAATTAGCACATCTTTAGCCGTTCCAAAATATTGTACGATCGCATCATCATAGCCGCTAGAACTCAACGCTTGTCTAACCGACTCAAGCTCGACAGATTCTGCATAACCAACTTCTACTAAAGTACCACCTGTAAAATCGATACCCAAGTTGAGTCCACGTATCACAATCGCAGCCACTGCAATTACAATTAACACAAGCGATAATATTAGAGCAAACTTGCGTTTGCCCATCAGATCAAAATTAATATTGTCTTTTAATAGTTGCATAACTTATATCGCCAACGAAGGTGTTTTCTTATTACCGTAATATAGATTTACTAATGCTCGAGTTCCCATAATTGCTGTGAACATTGAACAGACGATGCCGATGGATAGTGTCACCGCGAAACCTTTAATCGGCCCCGTTCCAAATACAAATAACACCACTGCTGCAATGAGCGTAGTAATGTTTGCATCCGCAATGGTAGATAATGCTTTTGCATAGCCAGCATGAATACTCGCCTGTGGGGAATTACCGATTCGCAACTCTTCTCGAATACGCTCAAAGATCAACACATTGGCATCTACAGCCATGCCCACCGTTAACACAATACCCGCAATACCAGGAAGTGTCAGCGTTGCACCTGGAATCAATGACATCACACCTATGATCAAAATCAAATTGGCTGCTAATGCAACATTTGCTGCCAAACCAAAAGCTTTATAATAGAACAACATAAAGATCATCACTAAAACTAAGCCAATCAATATTGATTTTTTACCTAGCTCAATATTTTGTTTTCCTAAACTTGGCCCAACAGTTCGCTCCTCAACAATTTCCACCGGCGCCGCTAACGCACCTGCTCGTAACAATAAAGATAGTTTTAGCGCTTCATGAGTCGAATCTAAACCTTCAATTTGAAAACGCTTACTAAGCTGTTCCTGAATTCGAGCTACACTGATTACCTCTTCGCTTTTTATTGTCTTTCTTACTTTTTCACCATCTTTATTTACCGTAACCGTCTTATTGTCAATAAATACGACTGCCATGAGCTTTTTAATATTCTCACCGGTTACTTTACTAAATCTATTTGCGCCTTGACTATCCAGGGTAATAATCGCTGCAGGGGTTCCATTTTCATCAAACCCTGAGGTTGCATTGGTAACACGATCGCCTGTTAACATGACACTGCGTTTCAATAAAATCGGGTTCTTACTATCACGCTCATAATACAAAACAGAACCCACCGGCACCCGGCCTGATTCAGCCGCAGCAAACGGGTCATTCTGTTCATCAACCATACGAAACTCTACCGTTGCCGTTGCACCCAAAATTTCTTTAGCTTTCGCAGTGTCTTGCACACCGGGCAACTGCACAACAATCCGCTCTGCACCTTGCTGTTGAATTACAGGTTCGGCAACACCTAATTCATTGACACGATTACGTAGAGTTTGAATGTTTTGTTGGACCGCTAACGTTTGAATTTCATTCGCCGCATCTTCACTGATTTTAGCGGTAACGAAGTAGCTGCCATCTGCAACATTGTCATCAAAGATCAACTCGTTACCATACTCGGCTTTCAGAGCCGCTAAGCCGGCAACTTTACTTTCCTCATCTCTAAACTTAACGCTAACCTGGTTATTGTTTTGCGTAACTGAAAAACGCTTTTGTTTAGCTTCACGCAAGGATGTTCTAAACGAAGAAACATAATTATTTATCGCTTTGCTTTTTGCCGCATCCATATCTACCTGCAGTAAAAAATGCACCCCACCGCGTAGATCCAAACCAAGACTCATTGGAGAAGCCCCTAAGCTTCTTAGCCAACCAGGGGTTGCAGGTGCTAGATTTAATGCAACAATATGCTGACCATCCAGCGCATCTTTAGCAGTATCTTGTGCTTTTAATTGCGTTTCATCATCAGAGAATCGCAGCAATAATTTATTATCTTGTTGCTCTTCTCCTTGAACATCAATTCCATTCTTGGCGAGCGCTTTCTTAACTACACTCAATGTAGATTCACTTAATTCTCCAGAGTCATGAGAAATCTGAACTGCAGGAACATTTGGATACAAATTTGGTAATGCATATAACGCAGCCGCTGCGACGATGAAAAAAATCAGCAGATACTTCCACATCGGGTAATGATTCATTGGAATCACGATCGTTT
>CAZFEP010000157.1:0-3929 GCA_964517365.1 uncultured Thiotrichales bacterium
TGGCCGAAAGCAGACATTTTCTATTAAAGGTTTTAATTTGAAAGCATCGTCCCTGATGTGACTTATATGCGCACATCCATGTGCTTACTAATTGGCCGAAGGCAGATATTAATTACAAAAGAATTTAGTTGAAAGAATCGTCCATGAGGCATCTCTTATTTGCACATCCATCAGTTAGCTAAATAGATCTTTGTCGATATTTGCTACAATTCATAGAATCATATCTTGAGATAAGTTTCATGAACAAAGAATGCTTTTATGATGTTTTTTTAAATGATAAAAGAATAGCCACTGTGGGACCTGGGTCGCTTAAGCAGCTTCATATTTCATTTGGTATTACTGAGGGAGAACCATTGGTTAAAGCTTCAGGCATTTCTGATAAAGAACCAGGTTTATTATATATAGAATGGCTTAACGAACTGGTTACGTTTGATGATTCATTAAGAATATCACCATCAAAAGAGAATGATATATCTAACCCACAGCTAACTAAAAAATTAAAACGAGGAATAGAAAGTAACGAGGAGGATCGTTATTGCGAGTTTTGCAAAGGTTCTGAGCAAGAAGTAGGGGTGTTATTAACTATAGGAGATAGCCCAAACATTTGTCGCAAGTGTGTGGAGCATTGTGCTGATGAATTTGAAAATATGGATCAAGTATAATTAAGATTTAAAGCTTAATGGTTGCGGTAAACAAAAGAACTTGAATTCTTGGTTTCTAAAATTTTGCTAAGGTCACTTGCAATGTGAGCGGTTTCATCGAGTAGCACGTCTATAAATTCTTCGTCATCATCTAGTTTATTGAGATTTTCTTCGGTATCTTTCAGTAACGATTGATATTCTTCTCGTGTTGCTTCAACGCTTTCATATTCTTCTTTTCTGGTAGACTCTAGTAGTGAAACTGTTTTCTGATTTCTAACTTTGTAATCTAATTGAAAGATTTCTAGTAAAGAATTGAATTTTTCGTTAGTTTTGATTCGATCGCTATGTTTTTCAGATGTTAGGCTAATCACTTGCCTGTCTATATCGCCAATATGATGTTCAACCGCAGCAATTTCACTTGCGGGCAATGCATTTTTCAATGCCCGTTCTCCATACTCTTCATCTTTAAATAGCGTGTTAAAATCAATGTCGGGTATTACCCCCTGATGTTGAGTGCTGCCACCATCAATTCTAAAATATTGAGCAATAGTAGCTTTTAATTGTCCCAACTTTGCATCTTTACCTGAACTGAAGTTATTTAGATCTACTAGTTGTTGTACGGTACCTTTACCAAAAGTAGTTTCGCCCACAACAATACCACGATGATAATCTTGAACTGCACTGGCAAGGATCTCGGAGGCAGATGCACTGTAACGGTCCACTAAAACGACTAAGGGGCCATAGTAGGAGATGTCAGTATCTCTATCGCGATGAACTTCTATGTGCCCACTGGAGTCTTGAACTTGAACAATAGGGCCTTCGTCGATGAACAGCCCCATTAGTTGGGTGGCCTCTGTGAGTGAACCACCTCCATTGCCACGCAAATCCAGTATTAAGGCGTCAATTTTTTCTGTTTTTAAATCTTTGAGTAGGTTATCTACATCACGTGTAGTGCTGCGATAATTCTTTTCGCCACGTTGATAGGCAGCAAAGTCTATATAAAACGTTGGCACATCTATTACACCAATTTTGTGTGTGCGATTATCTTCATTGATTTCGATTACTTCACTTTTAGCAGCTTGTTCTTCTAACTTTATTTTATCGCGCGTAATTTTAATTTCTTTTATTTTTGCAGCTTGGCCTTCATCACCGGGTAATATTTGCAGTTTTACATCGGTGCCTTTTGCCCCGCGAATTAATTGCACAACTTCTTCTAAACGCCAACCCACGACATCTTTAAATACTTTTTCATTCTGTTGAGCAATGCCTACAATTCTATCTGAGCCATGCAGCAGGTCGCTGAGTTCAGCAGGTCCACCAGGTATTACTTTTTCTACAACCGTGTATTCACCATCTGTGCGAAGTAATGCGCCAATGCCCTCAAGAGACAAACTCATTCGAATTTCAAAATTCTCTGAAGTTCTTGGCGATAAATAATTTGTATGCGGTTCTAGCGTACTGGCAAATGCATTGATAAATAATTGATATACATCTTCTGCATCAATTTGTTCACTACGTTTGGCAATGCCTTTGTAACGTTTCTCTAAGGTTTCTTTGATTTCAGCAGGTTTTTTATCTGCGAGCGTTAAAGTGAGCACATCATTTTTAACGCGTTTGCGCCAAATTTCATTTAATGCGGCATTGTCGTTTGCCCAAGATAGTTCAGAACGATCAATAATAAGTTCTTCATCTACTTTAAAATCAAACTTGGTTTTTAACTGATCCAAAGCAAATAATACGCGTTCATCAACCCGTGCTTGATAGAGGCGAAACATCTGAAAGGGAGGGCTTAATTCTGTTTTAGCAATTGAATCGTCTAGTTTGAAGCGAAATATCTGAAAACTATCAATATCTTTTTGATAGAAGTAACTTCGGTTGGGATCTAAAGCTTCTATATAGGAGTTTAAAATTTGCTCGGATAAAGAATTATCTATATCGAAATCTTTATAGTGGTACTTATTGAGGAAATGGGTAATCAGCTTGGTGGCACGATTATGCTGTTTTTCTGGGGCCAACGTACCAGTAGTGGCGCTGTTTGAATAACCCGTTGCAACTAGCATTATAGCTGTGAAACAAATTATGAATAGTTTAGTGGTTAGCTTGTTCAAGATTTTATTCTTTTCAATTATTATGTAGAGAGGGTGCGTTCTCTTCCAGAATTATTAGAGTGTAGAGATTTTTGAAGTTAAGGTTGTATGTAAATTGTACTGAAAGTTGAGTTAAGATCCGTTAATTTTCGATTGTAAATTTAGTATATATTTGTAAGCAATTGATTGTAAGGACTATATTTAACTTGTTATGCTTTTGCTGTTAAAGCAAGTACGAAGTGCTGGCCAAAAGCGACAAACTGAGTAAAGTAATTGCTTAATCCAGCCAATATGCTGCTGTTATTGGATAAGACCCTAAATATAAAAGAAAAATTCCATTGAATACTGAAAATACATTAGTAATAGGTAAGAGCGATGAAGTTCAGCGCTTGTTTCTCAATCGAGCGAATCGGCATGGATTGATTGCCGGTGCTACTGGAACGGGTAAAACTGTAACCTTGCAAATATTGGCGGAAGGGTTTTCTCAGGCTGGGGTGCCCGTATTTGCTGCTGATATCAAAGGTGATTTGAGTGGTATCAGTCAAGCTATAAAAGAGAAGGCAAAGCTAGTCGAGCGTGCAGCTAAAACCGGTGTTGAGGGTTATACACCAAGAGGTTTTCCAACCGTATTTTGGGATATCTTCGGTAAACAAGGTCACCCGGTACGCGCTACCGTTTCAGAAATGGGCCCGTTGTTGTTATCTAGATTATTAGACCTTAATGATACGCAAGAGGGTGTGATGAATGTGGCCTTCAAGCTTGCAGATGATGAAGGGCTATTATTGTTAGATTTCAAAGATTTGCGAGCTATTCTTAACCATGTAGGTCAGAATTCATCAGCGCTTACCTTAGATTATGGAAATGTCAGCAAACAATCCATCGGCGCCATCCAGCGGCGCTTACTTGTACTAGAACAACAAGGTGCTGAAAATTTCTTTGGTGAACCGGCGTTGCAATTAAAAGACTTGATGCAATGCACTGATGACGGCAAAGGATATATCAATCTACTTGCTGCAGATGAATTGATGCAAAATCCGCGATTGTATTCAACTTTCCTGTTATGGCTACTTTCTGAATTGTTTGAAGAGCTACCAGAAGTAGGTGATCCGGATAAACCTAAGATGGTATTTTTCTTTGATGAAGCCCATTTGTTGTTCAAAGATGCTCCAAAAGCTTTAATTCAAAAAGTGGAGCAGGTAGT
>CAZFEP010000158.1:0-3749 GCA_964517365.1 uncultured Thiotrichales bacterium
GCTTTTGCTTTTGCAGGCTTGTTTTCAGGTGCTGTATCTTTACTAGTATTATCTTTACTGACTATCTCTTTATTGGCTATTTCTTTATTGGCTTCATCACTTTTATCTTCAATATTTTCAGATTTACTTGAATCAGTCCCTTTTGGTGTGTTGGATTTATCTATTGCTACACTATCTTGTTGTTGAGAGTTATCTTCTGGCTCAATGATCTCAAGATCACATTCTTCCATTACCCAATCAAATGCCTCTAAAATTTCATCGCGAGTAGCATCTGTGGTTAAATATAAATTCCAGCTTACATAACAATTTTGTGGCTCTAATTTATCAAATGATGGTAGTGAATCTGTAAGCGTTTCAACTTCCAAAGCACCCATCGTTTCAAGCTCACGAAAGATACGCAATGGATCATTGCCGCTTTGTAACATATTCAAATGTGGCTCAAACTTAATAATCCATAACTTCTGATTATCTAAGCTCGCATCAACCACAGCATCCTCTGAACTTTCTTCTACATTATTATCTGTTTTTGATTCTTGAACTTCTGTGTCATTATCAACTTCCGCATTGTTGCCGGCACCCAACACATCACTTATTTGTTTGCGAAGATCATCACCTGCTGCTGAATCTACTTCTTGCTTACTTTGCAATGCACCCATCGTGTCACGAAGGTAATCAACAGACTTAAGAAGTAATTGAATATCATCCTTAGAAACAGTCCGTGTTCCTGAACGCACTTCATCCAACAATGTTTCAACCACATGGGTGAACTCCGATATTTCCATGAAGCCAAATGTACCTGCACCACCTTTAATTGAATGTGCAGCACGGAAAATATCATTTATCACTTCAGAATCTGCATCACCTTGGTCAAGGTTGAGCAAACCTGTTTCCATTACATCTAAACCCTCAAAACTTTCTTCAAAGAAGATTTCATTGATTTCATCTAGATCTAAATCTATTGACATTTTTAATTAACCTTGAATTAAATTTTATAGTTATCTATGCTAAAACTTTTGAGACTGTTTCTAGCAGTTTTTCCGAATTGAATGGTTTAACAATCCATCCTGTAGCACCTACGCTTTTCCCTTCTTTTTTCATCTCAATGCTTGTTTCCGTCGTCAGAAACAATAGTGGAATATATTTATAATGATCCAAATCTCTCAACTCTTTAACTAACTCAATACCATTCATATTGGGCATATGTAAATCAGTAATAACCAGATCAACAGATTCTTTTTTTGCAAATTCCAATGCATCTACACCATCATCTGCTGTAACTACATCATGCATACCATAACGTAACGTCATTGAAACAAGCTTCCTCATTGATGGAGAATCATCTACTGCTAAAATTTTTGCCAAACTATATGCTCCACTATAAATATATTTTTTACTTTTGATTTTTATACAACCAAGCGATTATGTGTTTACTTCGATCTCGAAAATAAAGTATTCAATGGCTTCTTTACCTATCGGCGATGACTTTAGAAACTTTAAAAACTTATATAGATTTCATAAGTTAAGTTGAAATCAGATGTATGATTTTTTGACAGAAATTAATATACCGATGAAATAAAATATAATCCTGATGACATGACTTGAAATATTTTTGTGGTAATTAATGTGGTAGATTTTTGACGCTACACTTTTAATATCTAAATATCTGCTTTAAGAAATATCTTTATCTACTACGAAAACAACATCTTGGACATTTCATCATATTCTTCTTGCACAGCATTAAAACAACCCTCAATAATAGATTCATCAGCACCTAATAATGCCCAGGTAGATTCATCAATGCTGTCTCCTTGAGAAAGATCATGACAATCTACTTCTATGAGTGCAGCAATAGTATTTGCGACACTAATTACTGCTACTTGTTGAGAAAAATCATGCTCTTCACTAGGTTTATGATGATTTGCAATACATGTTCGCAATACTTCCGGAAATCCCCATTGCTGTGCGAGTTTTCCACCAATTTCAGCATGATCAAAACCAAAAATACTTATTTCTGCACTAGATTGGTCTGATCCATCATAATCATCCACATTAACTTTCAACGCTTCTGTGGAGCCTTCAGGCTCTAATGTAAATAATATTAAATCACCAATATCGTGTAGCAGGCCTGCAGTAAAAAGCGTATCGGGAGAATGTATTTTTACAGTTTTAGCTATGGTTTGGGCAGATATGGCACATATTAAGCAATGTTTCCAAAATTCTTCATTTGAAACCAAAGTGTTCGTTACACCATCAAACGCATTCTTGGCACTAATTCCATATACCAGGTCACGGGTTTGCTTAACCCCTAACCTGAAAATTGCATCTTTTACCGTTTCAGCAGGAACAGCAGTTCCAAAATATGCACTATTAGCCAACTGCAATAATCGTGCAGTTAATATAGGGTCCAGTTGCAATATGGCGCCCAATTCCTCTAATTCATAACTTTCGCTATTAATTGCATTATTAAATTGTGACACTACTGCAGGAAACGAAATAAGATTATTCGATTCTGCAATAAGCGCTTCAATACTTCTAGGCATCTTCAATATCTATTTTAACTGAACATACTTTCTATCGGCAGATGAAGGTAAAAATTTACTACCAGCCAATAAATTACCGAAAATAATTATTTTTATTAATGATTTGAAGTATTTACTTCTGCATTGAGTATAAATATTTCTCTATTTCAAATGAAAGGTCTATTTAACACGACCGTTAACGTAATTTTTTCGTTAATAAATTCAGTAGTTTGGACGATACATATATATCTAAATTAATTTTAAGTAATAAATAAAATGTTAAAAATACTAATTGTCGACGACAGCAAAGCAATGCGCATGATTGTTAAAAGAATCTTGCGTCAAATTAATATTGGAGAACATTCCATTCATGAAGCCAGTGATGGTGTTGAAGGTTTAGCTCAGACTGATGAACACAACCCTGATTTAATTCTTTCGGACTGGAATATGCCTAATATGAATGGCATCGACTTTCTTGGAAAAGTGCGCGAGGAAAATCAACGCGTTAAATTTGGATTTGTCACAACAGAAGGTTCAGAAAAAATGCGTAACCTCGCGACTGATACCGGTGCCAATTTTATGATTACTAAACCCTTTACACCTGAATCTTTTGAAAAATCACTCATGCCAGTATTGGCCAAAGCGGGACTTTAAAAATGGCTTTAGAACTAAGAAGAGTAAAAAGTGTATTTGACATGCTATTCGGAAAAGAATGTGAAATATCTGACAGTAAACCTTTAGAGATTTCACCTAAAAATGTGATTGGTACATTCAAAAATGGCGAAGATGAAGTATGTGGCGCAATTGTATTTGATAATTCATTAGCTTGTTTTTCAGGTGCAGCACTTTCAATGATCCCTATGGGAGCCGCTGAAGATTGCATATCATCTGGCGAAATAAGCAGTGCAATTATGGATAATATCAATGAAGTTTTTAATGTAGCCGTTGGTTTCTTTTCTGATGGCACCACTCCAGACATGCGCTTGGAGAAGATGCATGTTAATGAAGCTTCGGTTCCAGATAAGGTTAATGAACTTATTTCAAATAGTTCAAGTTTACATTTCGAAGCAGATATTCAAGGGTATGGCAAAGGTACAGCGTCCGTTTTCATGCTTTAACCTGAAACCATAACCACTAGCTACTATTTCAACCTACGTATAACTCTACTGATTTTTTTATACGCCCTATCAAAATTACTTTAGGAACCTTTATGAAAAAGAACCTACAACC
>CAZFEP010000159.1:0-3720 GCA_964517365.1 uncultured Thiotrichales bacterium
CTTTAGTCACACGCATGACTTCTTCAAGTGTAGTTACTCCCTCAAGCACTAGGCGTATACCATCTTGTCGAATACTAGCCGTATGCTGGTGTGCGTATTTTTCTAATTCTTGTTCTGCACCAATATCGTGAATCATGGCACGCATCTTTTCATCAATAGCCACTAACTCATAAATACCTGATCGACCAGAATAACCCGTGTTATTACACGCACTACATGAACCGGGTGAATAAATTTTAGGTGCTTCTGTTAAATTTTTACCAATTTGAACATTTTTGATTTGTTCAAATTCAACTTCTGTTGCCGTGTGAGAGACTCTACATTCACTACAAAGCACTCTAACCAAACGTTGTGCAAGTACTGCAACCAAACTAGAAGATAATAGAAATGGTTCAACACCCATATCTCGCATCCGTGTAATCGCACCCACTGCAGTGTTGGTATGTAATGTGGAAAACACCATGTGGCCCGTTAAACTTGCCTGCACCGCTATAGATGCGGTTTCCAAATCACGTATTTCACCCACCATCACTACATCAGGGTCTTGACGCAGGATAGCACGCAAACCACGTGCAAAAGTCATATCTACTTTGCCATTAACTTGTGTTTGGCCAATTCCATCAATGAAATATTCTATCGGGTCTTCTACAGTAAGTATGTTTCTTTTCTTATCGTTAATCTCACTTAGTGCGGCATAAAGTGTTGTGGTTTTACCTGAACCGGTTGGACCTGTAACCAAAACGATACCATGTGGTTTTTCAATCGCTTGCTTAATTTTATTATGTAGATCCGTTTGCAAACCAAGATGTTCCAAATCAAGTCGGCCTGCTTGTTTATCTAACAAACGTAAAACCACGCGTTCACCATGACCTGATGGTAGGGTAGAGACACGCACATCAACCGGGCGACCTGCTACACGTAATGAAATTCGACCATCTTGAGGTAGTCTTTTCTCGGCGATATCCAAGGCAGCCATCACTTTAATACGTGAAACGACTAATGCACCTAAATTTCGAGGAGGCTGTAATACTTCACGCAGCACGCCATCTACACGCATGCGAACAGACAATCTAGACTCAAAAGTCTCGATATGTATATCGGATGCACCTTCTTTGACCGCTTGAGTGAGCAGGGCGTTAATCAATCGAATGATCGGGGCATCGTCATCTGCATCCATTAAATCTTGAGGTTCGGGCAATGCTTCAGCAAGGCTTGCCAAATCAAGATCATCTTCAAAGCCTTCCATTAAGGCTAGTGTGCCGGTTGCACTGTCATCGTATAACTGGGTAAGAAGCTCATCAAATTCTTCATCTGACAAGGTACGTATGTTGAGCGGTTTACCAACAAAGCGCCGCGCTTCTGCAAGAGAGGGAGGTTTTACATCTGGACGTTGAAATATCATGACACGACCGTTAATTTCATTACCAATTAAAATGCCATGTCGTTTAGCAAAACTAAAAGGCGGCCTACGCGTTTCGCGTGGGGCTAGAGACGGTTGTGCTTTTTCTGCTTCCATTTTAAATAATTTAAATTAAAAACTGCTATTCAAGAATAATGATGTCGGAGTCTGTTGGAATCGAAATATTTTCAGTTTGTATTTCTTCAATCTGAATATCATTCACTTGCACGTCATTGATTTCATCAATGGCAGTGGTTTCAACACCAGGAGACTGTTGTAAAAGCTGGTCAACTGAAACAGGCGAGGTGGTTGGTGCCGCGCTGCCCGGTATTTGTGTTACGAGCTCATCTAAATCAGGTAATAGTTTTGCACCATTTTTAATAAGCCCACGGTCATTAATTTCATATTCAATTTGTTTGGCCCTAAGAAAACTATACTTTGAATTGGTTGCATAACTACTCGTTGCTGCATCACGAAGAATGACAGGATGGATAAATACCATCAAATTTTGCTTATCGTTAGTTGTAGAAGTTGCTTTGAACAAATGACCTAACAAAGGAATGTCACCTAACAATGGAACTTTTTGCACGCTGTCTGAAAACGTATCTTCAATTAAACCACCTAACACTATTGTTTGTTGATCTTTAGCTAAGACACTTGTACTTATCGATCGTTTATTGGTGATGATATCGCTCGCTACCGCCGACGAAGAGAGAGATGAAGATTCTGTTTCTATGTCTAGTTTAACGCTGTCACCTTCATTAATTTGTGGCGTGATACGTAATGTAATACCTACATCTTCACGTTCAATCGTTTGGAATGGATTTACTGCTGTATCTCCACCACCCGCACCAGTATTAGTGAACTGTCCTGTTATGAAGGGTACATTTTGTGCGACAACAATTTCAGCCTCTTCATTGTCGAGCGTAGTAAGTTGCGGTGTAGATAAAATATTGGTTGCCGTATCGCCTTCAAGCGCACGGATAAGCGCAGCGAAACGATCTTTGCCACTGAGTTTTGCCGCACCAACAAATGCACCACTAGATATGGCACTAATTGGGTTGCCTGCATCACCGAGCACACCGGTTAAATCAATTCCACTATTCGGCAATAGCGTTCCGAATGCTGGTGTCGTACCAGAAGATCGGTCAGTTGGTACATACGCAAACTCAACCCCTAAGTCTTTAGCAAGGTTGGTTGAAACTTCTGCTATGACGGCTTCAACTAAAACTTGTGCACGACGTACATCAAGTTGACTGATAATTCTTCGTAAGCTTTCAAACTTAGCCGGTGCAGCTGTAATAATAAGTGCATTGTTGGTTTCGTCGGCCTGAATATCAACATCTTGAGATCCGGCTGCCGAGGTAGCCGCTGCATTTGCACCACCTTGTTGGCCTTCTGCCTCAAACTGGGAAACACCCAGTAAGATTGGCGCAAGCTCCGCTGCTTTTGCATATTTTAAAAATACAACTTGAGAATTTCCACCGCCTTGTAATGGAGTATCTAAGTGTGCAATTAAACCACGAATTCGTAATCGCGCAGCATTATCACCTGATAGTAAAATACTGTTTGAACGCTCATCTGCAGCAAGGGTAGTGCCACCAGGAACTTGTCCTTGTGCGTCTTGACGACTCATAGAATTAATAATTCTCACCACCTCTGATGCAGAAGCATGTTGCAACGGTACGACTTCGATTTCTTGACTATCAGGTCGGTCAATACGATTGATTATAGAGATGAGTCTTTGAATATTTGCAGCACGATCTGAAACCACTAAGACATTACTGTTTGGATAGGCTGCTAGATGGCCTTGTTGTGGAACAAGAGGACGCAAGATAGGAACCATTTGTGCAGCAGGAACGTTCTTGATTGGAATAACTCGAGTAACTAACTCATCACCATTTACTTGTGTGCTTCCACCACCTGTAGCGACCGGACCTTGTTTTGCGTTTACGTCAGGTAAAATTTTAATAACTTCACCAACCTTAACCGCCGCATAGCCATGCACTTGCAAAACAGATAGAAATACTTGATAAACCTCTTCACGATTCATGGAACGTGCCGACACCACGGTCACCTTTGCCTTTACTCGTGGATCAACAATAAAATTGCGGCCCGTCGCTTCAGCAACGGTTTCTATAAATGAGCGGATATCTGCATCTTTCAGATTCAGCGTTACCCCGGTTTCTGCAATTACAATATTTATGGGAAGCACAATAGCTAATACAAATAGCATTGAATAAAGCCGAAGTGCTTTAAATATTAAAATCAAGTTAAGCTTATTTTTCATATAGTTATGTGGTGTAAACATTGTAATTGTT
>CAZFEP010000160.1:0-3684 GCA_964517365.1 uncultured Thiotrichales bacterium
AGGCTGCAACAAAAGGCCATGACGAAGGTAGTCATAATTTTGGCCTGATAAATGGACCGGCGGGTGGGCGAATTAGTGTCTTGAATAATTTGTTTGTACATTTGTATAAGCGTGCACCTGCTTTATCGGTTGGTCCTGCTGAAACCATAAATAATGTTATGTACAACGTTAAAGATAATTGGATGCACCATAATCCTGCCAGTGGAGCATTTGTAATAAGCAATAACTATCTTCGTCGTGGGCCAAGCTCTGAGATGACGCCTTATTTTTTGGATGCTGAGTATGTCGGAAAAGGGTTAGGCTATTACTTTGAATCAAATTATGTAGATGATCCAGATCATTATGAAGGTGTATTGGAGCCTTGGTCTATGTTAGGTGAGCATCCATCACTAAAGTATGTTTGTGCATACTTTAAAGGCCCTGATTGTAAAAAGTTTAGGCTTGATGAGCGTCCAGATTTTTCTCAACTAGAAGCATATTTAAAGCCTGAAGAAGCTAGCTATGCAAGTGCATATGCAAATGTGTTAAGAAGTGCTGGTGCCTTCCCGCGCGATTCTGTAACACAGACATCTGTTAGAGAAGTTATTGATAGAACGGGAGAGTGGGGTGCAAGGATACCTGATAACTTAATGCAAGGCCTTCAGCAGACTGAGGCGCCCATTGATTCAGATAATGATGGTTTGCCTGATTCATGGGAGCATCAAAATAATTTAGATCCAAAAAATCCAACTGATCAGCATAAAGTTTTGTCTTCTGGCTACAGTGCGATAGAGCAATATATTAATGAAGTGGCTGAATTAATCATTAAATAAAGCGTTCATACTAAAATTGTTGAGTAAAAATCTATTAACAATTATGTCAGTATATTTATGTGACTTGATTCACATTAGCTGCAATATGCATTTCCAATAAAAATATTTTGCTGTTACGTTTAAGTTTCATAAGTATTTCAGGTTATCTCTGCATGCTTAAGTAATATTTTCTTTTATTTGAATTTTTTATATGTATTGAATACTTCATAAGTATAAATATTTTACGGGGTTTGCTGTGGTTGGGAATGTAGAAATATCTAATTATATTCGAGATATATGTCCCAAGTATTTTCCAAGCCTAAGTGGCTCTGATCTAGTTGTTAGTCAAGCTCAATTCAAAGAGCGTTCGACTTATCCAATAGTTAAGTTAGATGTTTCAATAAAAGATCATCCATCAAAGATTGAAGCAAGTCTGATTGTAAAGACTGCACCTAAATGTGAAGAGAATATTGAAGGTTTAACAGAATACAATAACATGGCTCTTTTGAAGAGCGCGTTTAAAGAGCAATCAGCTCTAGATTCTAGAAAGCCGGCTTTTGGGTTTGTTAACCCTCTTGAATATAATCATGACCTTAATGTGCTCGTTTCTGAATTCGTGCCACATCAAAGATTGTCTCAAAAACTATTTTCTGCTTGTTCTTACTTTAGTTTCAATGGAGAAGAAGATCGTCTTAAACAGAATATTTATACTGCAGGAGATTGGTTAAGATTTTACCAAACAACGAATTCTATTGATATTAGACTGCTTGGTGAAACAGAATACTATCAAAAAATTGAGTCCTATATTAAGGCTATACAGAACTTAAATTTACATATTCCAGTGATTGGAAAGATAGGAAAATATTTTGAGAAGAATAAAAATAAAATATCTAAGCTAAAACTACCTATGGGTCCAGTCCATGGTGATTTTGGGCCACAAAATATAGGTATTGGTAGTAATGGGAAAGTGTATGTATTTGATTTGCAGCGAGACTATGATGAATGTATTTATCATGATGTTGCTTATTTTCTGGTTACTTTAGAAACGTTAAACCCATATCCAAAGCACTATATGTTTAGTAGAAAAAAGGCGCTTTTATTAGGAAAAGAATTTTTACTTGGTTATAAGATTAATGAGAGTGAGAATGATTTTGAATGGAATGATTTATTTTTTCATATATATTATTTGTTAAACCTGATGGAGAGAGTCAGGAAGCAATGCTTAAATAATAGGATCGGTAGTCGTGGTAAATTTTCTGATTTGATCTTAAAAAAATATTTGCTCTTTACATTTCAAGGTAAGATGGAAAGAGAATTAAAAATAATCCAGAAATTATTGAGTGAGGCATAATTAATATAAGTAACTACTCTTATTGTTATTTTGATTAAATAAGGTATTCGTTTGCTTTTGGTTGGCTCAGAAAGTTGATGGGGCTGGCGGAATAGCCGTATGCACCAGACTGTAATATTGCTACATAATCGCCTACCTCAGCTTTGCAAAGTTCAAGGTCGTCTCCAATAATATCAAGTGGAGTACATAGTTTGCCCACAATCTTCACGATTTCTTTTTCAGTTGAGTTTATTTTATTTGCAATATAAACAGGAAAGTTCTTTCTTGTTTTTTGTCCTAGATTGCCTGATGCAGCTAATTGATGATGCATGCCACCATTAGTGATTAAGTATGTCTTTCCTCTAGAAACTTTTTTATCAACCACCTCGGACAGGTAAATGCCAGATTCACCTACAATATAACGGCCTAGCTCTACAATTGGGCAAATGGGTTGTGTAAAGTTATTTGGTTCAAGCGATGAGCTTAACGATTTTAAATTATTGGCTACTGCGGTTAGGTCTAATGGTAAGTGTTTAGAAAAATAAGGAATGCCAAAGCCACCACCAATATTGATGGTTTTTATAGGTTGCTGGCAAGTTGATGCTAGATGATTTACTAGCTCAAAGGTTTTTCTTTGAGAATAACTAATGGCTTCTGTATCAAGAATTTGTGATCCACTGTAAACATGAAAGCCATGTAAATCTATGCATGAATTTTCAATCCATTTTAATAGTTCAGGCACTTGTTCAGCATCAATTCCAAATTGACTTGAGCCGCTCGCCATTTTCATGCCGGCCCTTTTTTGTGTAAAGGTTGGGTTTACACGAATTAAAACAGAAGGTTTGTGCATTGTTTCGCTACCGATTTCATCAAGTCTATGAAGTTCAAGGCTTGATTCTGCACTGATAACAATTTTGTTTTTTATGGCTATTTCTAATTCTTCGTAACTTTTCCCTGGACCTGTCAGGCAGATGTTTGCGCTATTCATGCCGGTAGCTAACGCGATTTTCATTTCGGTTAGTGATGATACTTCTAGTCCATCAACATTATCTTTAATAAAGTTGACTAATTCAGGAAGTGGGTTGGCTTTGATTGAATAGTGTATTTTTACTGAGCTTGGAAGAGTGCTTCTAAGTTGATTAATTTTTTTATTGATTATGTGTTTTGAATAGAGGTAACAAGGCGGTTTAATGCCTGAGTTAATTAACTCTGTAATGCTTTGGCCTGCAATTGATAACTCATTATTGCGGATTTCAAAATTATCTAGGGGGCTATATGACATGTAAAAAGTCGACTTGCGGTTAAAATATTTGTGTTATGTGTAATTTAGAATCTAAGGGTAGTAATTTTACACGCTTAGTTAGAATATTTAGGGTTAGGATGTGATACATCTGCCCATGATCTAGCTTTTAAGCATATCGAGAATGTTGATGAGGGTCACTGTATAATTGGTGATTATTGGTTACATTTTGAGTCTCTGAGTTTCTGTGGCAATTCCTGCGGGAGTTCCTGTGGGACTGCCTGTGGGACTGCCTAGTGTAATAGCTTGTCCATTCGTACGGT
>CAZFEP010000161.1:0-3604 GCA_964517365.1 uncultured Thiotrichales bacterium
TCATCAAGATTTGGGAAAAACAAGATATGCTCTGAAAGTAGAGGCTCATCTCTAACGCCACGCAAATCATTTAATAATGGCAATAATACGACCGGCAAATCTTTATTACCCGCCTGCACATATTCAAGATAATCTGACATTTGCAGAATACCGCGTGATAGGCATTCTTGAGCTTTATCTTGCTGTTGGATTACACCATGAATCAACCCATCAACCACCTCACACATTTCACGTGCTAATACTGCTGCACCATTAATTTGTACAAGCTGCAAAGTTCTTTCGACTTGAACTAGAGACTCAGACACTTCATTTAATAGTGAAACATCAGACTCATCTTCAACATACTCTTCTAGTTTCGCGCGAGCAGCATCAATAATGACATCAACTTCATGTTTAACTTTTTTTACCGCTACTTTTTCTAACGCACTGTTTTGCATTTTCATATTCATGTTTAATTGAAATAAAAGTTACGAAGCTTTTCTTTGTTCAATTACAGGTTCGATTAGTGGCTCATTAAAAGAATCTTCAGCGGTTTGTGGCAGCTTGAAGCCAGCAACCGAACGCTTCAGATCTTGACCAAGGTTTTTGAGTTTTCCAACCCAACTAGCCGTATTACTAGCACTATCCGAAGTTTGCATGGTGATTTCTTGAATAACGTTCATTGTTTTTGTCACATTACCCGCAGCGATGGTTTGTTTATCTGTTGCGTCTGTAATGTTTTGAATGAGAGCAGCTAAATTGTCAGATACAGACTCAATTTCGACAAGTGCTTCACCTGCATTTTCAGCCAGTCTTGCACCACTCACTACGTTCGAAGTACTTTGCTCCATAGAGATCACCGCTTCATTTGTATCACTCTGAATAGTTTTCACTAAAGCTTCTATCTGCTTGGTTGCAGTACCCGCACGTTCTGCAAGTCTTTGCACCTCATCCGCAACAACAGCAAACCCTCTACCTGCTTCGCCTGCAGTGGATGCTTGAATAGCTGCATTGAGTGCAAGAATATTAGTTTGGTCTGCAATTTCATCAATCAACCCGACGATGTCACCAATTTCTTGTGAACTTTCACCAAGACGCTTAATACGTTTCGAGGTTTCTTGAATTTGCTCACGAATAGTATCCATACCATCTATGGTGCGACTTACTGCTTGAGCACCTTTATGGGCGATGCCTACTGATTGTTGTGCAACATCTGCTGAACTTTTTGCGTGATCAGAAACTTGTTCAATGGATTTTGCCATTTCCGAAACGGCTGAAGTTACATTAGCAATTTCACGCGCTTGCTTTTCACTTGATGTTGTTAATTTTTCTGTTGAGTCATGAGTAACATCTGCAGCAGATGCAACTTGTTTTGATGTGTTGTTAATTGTATGCACAAGATTACGTAGCGCATCAATTGAATAGTTAACGGAGTCTGCGATAGCGCCCGTTATATCTTCAGTTACGGTTGTATGAACGGTTAGATCACCCTCCGCAAGGTTTGTCATTTCATCAAGTAATAACAAAATGGCTTGTTGATTTCTTCTATTCTGCTCGTCAACTGCTGATAATTGATGCTTAACTTTGCTGCCCCACTTATTGGCAAAGATCAATAATAAAATCAGGCAGACCATCCCTGCGATAAATACTGTGGCAGAAAAAATACTATTACCAGAGGCTATTCCCAAACTTTGACCCAAGTCAAAAGCGAGTATGGCCATTGCGCCCATTATTAAAAAAGCAAGTACAGCTAAAATAGTTAAAGTCGATTTGCTAGATTGACTATCCTTGTCTGATCGAGCAATAGATTTAGTTAACGCCATGATTTAAATAATCCCAAATAATCTTAAGTAAAACTTTCTTAGTTGATTTGAGCGGTAGAGTAATATCCTTAGATACTCAAATACCCACCTAAAATCAGTAATTTCCAAGTACTAATGATACGGGGGAATTGCATAGGCCTAGACATAGCTGTGTCGTGAAAATACACACTTTTGTCGGTTTGAAGAATGCACGTCTAATTACATATTCAGAAAATATCTAGAAAATTTGCTTGATGCCAAGCACATGCCAATATGCACTTGCTAGCATGCTGTTTAACACAGAAAGATATGTACTAATGAAATGAAGTGCTGTTAAGAAATTTTACGTAATTCAGAAAAACGTTCGTCTGCTAATAAACTCTGTATCGATAACGCTGCATACCACTCTTCACCAGAAATATAAAAAGCACTAATATGATCAATATGCTCATAGTCAAAAGTCTCAGGCACCTCATCAATTCCATGCTCTGCATCAAAAGACTTCATGCCAATAATAGAATCAATAATGAGCCCATAATGATGACTTTCTTGCTTAACTAGTAACATACGCTTGGAATCGTAATTCTCTTGCATTGGCATACCAAAAACAAACTCATGGATATCAAGCAAAGTAATTAAGTTGCCCCTGACATTGGATATACCCACCAACCAAGAAGGTGAACGAGGAATAGCCGTTAATGTTTCTACTGCTAATACTTCACTAATATCTGCAATGGGAATGATATATTTATGCTCGCCCAGCTGAAACGCCAAGCCATGAGAAAAACTTACATCTGATTCCTGCTGAACCATACCGCCCTGATGAGTAATACATTTTCGATCAACGGACAGTAAATATTCAAACGGAGAGATTTCTTCAGAAACTGCCATAGGATTTATGCAGCCAAGAATGATTTAATTGAATTAATTAACATCTCGGAGTTAACGGGTTTTACCAAGTAGCCTTTGGCACCTTGCCGGGTTGCCCAAACTTTATCGGTTTGCTGACTCTTTGTAGATACCATCACCACTGGAATCTCTGCAGTTTCAGGAGCTTGTGTAATCTGTCTTGTAGCTTGAAACCCGTTCATACCTGGCATTACGATATCCATCAATATTAAATCGGGATGTTGATCTTTTGCCACCTCGATACCCTCTTCACCGCTATCTGCAGTGGACACTTTATGACCCGTGCTCTCAAGCAATTTTGAAATGAAATGACGCTCCGTGGGAGAGTCATCTACAACCAGGATATGTGCCATATCTTCAGTATGATGGTCGTTATTTGCCACTGTAATCTGCGATGGCCCCAAGTAAATCATCCCTAGTAAAAGGCTTCGTAAGGTACTGCTCAGAACCTACGATCTTTCCACGGGCTTTATCAAAAATACTATCTTTACTGGATAGCATAATAACGGGGGTGGCTTTAAATAATCGGTTATTCTTGATTAATGCACAGGTTTGATATCCATCCAAACGAGGCATCATAATGTCAATAAAAATTAAATCAGGACGATGTTCTGCAATTTTTGCTAAAGCTTCAAAACCGTCATTTGCGGTATACACTTCACAACCTTCTTTTGTTAATAGAGATTCTGCTGATTTACGAATAGTCTTGCTATCGTCAATCACCATTACTTTTAATGAGCCGGCAGGATTGCTGCTAACCTGTGCTGAATCGTCTATTGCTAAACCACTTTCTTGCATATTAACTTCCTAATGATCGAAATGGAGCCAGGAAATGAAGCCTGATGCACCCTTAATTTCAGATTGATATTCTGTAACCCACACAAGCATAATTACTTACATAATCCTTATGCCAG
>CAZFEP010000162.1:0-3575 GCA_964517365.1 uncultured Thiotrichales bacterium
CCTTGTTGGCTGGTAAGGCGTGAGGCGATGCCCCAGTCATCGAGTAAGGGCATGGCAGCAATCACTCCATCCGGTATGCCGGGTAGTAATATTTTTGAGGGCTTTGCGGTAAAAGGGAAAGGTATTTCTGACCCCATGATGACGAGGGGCTTTAGGTTTTTGTTATTAGTTTTTAATTCTTCTGCGAGAAACACCATGGGTGGAATGCCGACGCCGCCACCTAATAGCAAAGGGTGTGTGGTGGTTTTGCTTACTGTGAATTCATTTCCAATCGGGCCTAAACATTGAATCGTATCACCCGCTTTGCGTGTGGATAAAAGCGAACCCCCTTGACCAACTACTTTGTAGAGAATATCAATGTTTCCAGTTTGTTTGTTTGCGCGCATGATGGAATAAGGGCGGCGCATGCTCAGTTGCTGGTCGCATTGTAAATGAATGAAGTTACCTGCGCGGGCACGTTGTGCACATTTGGGTGCATGCAAGGTAAGAAAATATTGTCCTGCTGCGAGGGTTTCTTGGTTTATGACGTTTGCAGTTTCTTCAAAAATGGTATTTCGATTGGCGTTCAGTTTGGAGTTCCTTGTATATGCTCGGATTATACTGATGTTTAGCTAAGTTTTTATTAAGTCTATGCTGATGTTTTCACTAAAATTTTTATTTTATTATTGTAAGTTATTTTCATAAATTAGTTTGCCATTAAGAATGGTATGAGTAACACGGCCATTCAATTGGTCACCTAATAATGGCGTATTTTTACCTCGACTTAATATATTTTCACTGTTTAGAATCCAACTGTGTGTCAAGTCTACAATGCAGGCATCTGCGTTTGAGCCCACACAAAGATTACCGGCCGGTATACCCAAGATTTCAGCAGGCTGTTGAGTAATTAAATTAATGGCATCACTCAAGGTTAGTACATCTTCTTTAACCAATTCTAAGGTTAAAGGAAGTAGTGTCTCTAATGTAGAGCTGCCTGGTTCAGTGGATTGGAAAGGTGCTAGTTTGGCTTCAATTTCATGCGGTTGATGGTCTGCACAAATGGCAGAAAGTGTACCGTCTTGAACGCCTTTGCGAAGGCCTTCGCGATCATCCAGTGTTCGATAAGGGGGCTGGTTATGACATAAGCCATCAAAGCCTTGAATTTCTTGATCGGTTAAATACAAATGTAAAATGCTGGTGTCTGCACTGATGGGTAATTTGTCAAAACGTGCGCGTGCAATCATACCAACCGAACGATGAGTAGAGATGCGACAAAAGTGTGTGCGCACATTCAGCTCTTCAATTAATGCAATTTGAAACGCAACCGCTGCCGTTTCTGCTGCAGCCGGTATGCCGGGTAATCCCAGGCGTGACGCGGTGACCCCTTCATGTACGCAACCGTTATTAGCCAATGCATGTACGAGTGGATATGAAAAAATAGTTAAATCCTGGCTACTGGCATACTCCATGGCACGACGTAGCACTAAAGAACTTTTCATTGGCTGAAAAACATTACTTACGCCCACACAACCAGCAGATTTTAAAGCTGCCATTTCACTTAAATTTTCGCCATTCAGTTTGGTAGTCAGCGCGCCAATTACATATACATTACACATTCCGCTGCTTTGAGAAAGTTGTTCAATAAGTTCAACTTGTGCTGGGGTATCTACCACAGGATCAGTAGTGGGTAAGCATGCAAGGCTGGTAATGCCTGCTGCGGCTGCGGCTTTTGTTTCAGATTGAACCGTGGCTTTATGTTCATGTCCCGGTTCACGCAAGCTGGCAGAGAGTTCAACTAAACCTGGTAGAACTAATTTGTTTGTGGCATCAATAGTTTGGTCAGCCTTCCAATCTGCTGGTGCGGTACCTACTGCCACTACTTTTCCATCAACAATGTAAAGATTGGCTTGTTGATCGATTTCATTTTTTGGGTCAACAAGGTGGCCATTAATGATTTCAAGTTTCATGACTTGCTACCTCCTGTGCTGGCAGCAAGTGAGTCATCGGAACTCATGGCAAGCGATAATATGGCCATGCGTACGGCTATTCCATATTCTACTTGCTGTAAAATGACAGACTGTGGACCATCTGCAACTTCGGAGCTGATTTCAACACCACGATTGATGGGGCCAGGATGCATGACAATTGCACTGGGCTTGGCATGAGCTAAGCGCTCAGGGGTTAAGCCATAAAGTTGAAAATACTCATGTTCACTGGGAATAAAGCCGCCTTGCATACGTTCTTTTTGTAATCTAAGCATGATCACCACATCCACATCACGTAATCCATTCCTACATTTTTGAAATACTTCAACACCTAGTTGTTCGATGTTTGCAGGTAGCAGTGTTCTTGGTGCAATCACGCGTATTTCTTTTGCACCCAGTATATTGAGGGCTTCGATTTGTGAGCGTGCTACACGTGAATGTAGAATATCACCAACAATTGCAACACTTAGTTTTGAAAAATCTTTGAAGTGCTTTCGGATAGTGAACATATCTAGCATCGCTTGAGTGGGGTGTGCGTGTCTACCATCTCCTGCGTTTATTACACTTACATGTGAGTCAACATACTTACTAATAAATTCTGCAGCACCACTTTCTGGATGGCGGACAATAAACATGTCTGTATTCATGGCTTGCAAATTAAATAATGTGTCTAATAAGCTTTCGCCTTTGGTTGCAGCGGATGTTGCAATATTAATATTTAATACGTCTGCCGATAAGCGCTTTGCTGCTAACTCAAAAGTGGTACGTGTGCGCGTACTGGGCTCGAAGAAAAGATTAACGATCGTCTTGCCACGCAATAGAGGAACTTTCTTCACTACCCGGTCATCGACACTGGTGAATGACTCAGTCGTATCTAGAATATGATGAAGGTCCTCTGTGCTGAGTCCGTCTATTTGTAAAAAATGGCGCATTTTTTATATTTTGCTCATTATTTTTTGTTTTCAGTAACGGTGGCTTCTAATATTTTTAGTTCTAGTGGGTCTGGCCCACGTAATTTTACGTGTTGCGTGGTTTCTAAGTTAAGTTTGCAGGCGACTACATCTGCTTGTATAGGTAGCTCGTTACCATTGCGTTGTACTAGCGCTACTAAGGTAACTGAGGCGGGTCTACCGTAATCAAAAATTTCATTTAACGCTGCACGCACAGTTCTGCCTGTGTGCAATACATCATCAACAAGAATGATATGTTTGTCGTCCACCCCTTGAGGTAATTTTGAAGGTTTTACGGTCGGTTGAATTCCGGTGCGGCTGAAGTCATCGCGATAAAAAGTAATATCTAACACACCCAGTTTTTGTGTGTTGTTAAGCAAAGATTGTAGTTGTTTAGCAACCCAAACCCCACCTGTTTGTATGCCGATAAAGACAGGATCCGAGATGTTTTGTTCTGACAAATATTTTTTTAGATCATTTGCAAGATCTTCTAATAGTTGCTCAGCATTAAGTTCGGTCATAGTCATGTTTGTTGGTTGTCAGATGTTCTGATAAAACCATGTGTCTAAAATAATGGCAGCAGATGCTTTATCAATATCAGTTTTGTTTATTTTTTTACGTTGCCCTTTGCGGCGTAAATCTTTGAGAATTTCATAAGCTT
>CAZFEP010000163.1:0-1892 GCA_964517365.1 uncultured Thiotrichales bacterium
CAAGTTGGATGCCGGACGGAAAAACTTTATTATTCACATCTGACCGAAGTGGTGGACCGCAGATCTATCAAGTATCAGTGAATGGAGGTAAGGCACAAAGGCTGACCTTTGATGGTAAATACAACGCAGCCGCTGACGTGTCACCGGATGGTCGTTATGTGGCGATGGTCAATAATAGCGGGAACGGTTTCCGTGTAGCGTTAATGGATATTCAATCAAAAGCCATGCGAGTGATCAGCAATGGCAGTTTGGATGAGGCCCCAAGTTTCGCACCTAATGGCAGCATGATTATGTATGCTACTGCGGATCAAGGTCGAGGAGTTTTAGCTGCCGTAAGTGCAGACGGGAGAGTTAAACAGAAACTACGTTTAACCGAAGGCGAGGTGCGTGAACCATCGTGGTCACCATTTCGTTAACTATAATTTCGAAATATAAATCGTTTCGAATTTTTTAATGTGTAACCACAAAGAGGAGTGAGTTATGACTAAGCAAGCACTTGTAGTATTTTTTATAAGTTTATTTTTAACACTAGGCGCATGTAGTACCAGTACAAAGCAAATGCCTGGAGATGTAATTAGCGATGATTACGAAGGTGGTGATATATCGTTAGAAGACGGTTCTCAAACTTCAGGTCTTGAAGGTGAGGGAGGCTTGTCAATGGGCAGTCTTGATGACGTGATTGCTCAATCGGGTAATGTGGTTTATTTTGATTACAACAGCGCAGATGTTCGTGATGAATCTATTCCACTGATCATGGCGGCTGCAGAATCGTTAACGGCTAATCCAGCGTCACAACTTCGCTTGGAAGGTCATGCAGATGAGCGTGGCACGCGTGAATTTAATCTCGCGTTGGGTGAACAGCGTGCACAAACTGTGCGCGATATGATTATGTTGCAAGGTGTAAGTGGTAACCAGCTTGATATCGTAAGTTACGGTGAAGAAAAGCCTGCGGTAGTAGGTTCTGGTGAGCAGTCATGGCAACAAAATAGACGAGTAGAAATCGTACAGTAAATTTGTATAGCAATTATGTGGGTCAAAATTATGGAAAGAAAATTAAGGATGAAATCTAAATCTTTTGGCCTGAAGTTAATGGTGACGCTTGTGTTAATGCAGGCGTCTACCATGGCGATTGCACACAAAGCTAATAACGAGCGTCTGGATGCAATCGATGCAAGAATGCAGCGTGTAGAGCGAATTGCGAACAGTGAAGCTTTGATTAATTTGTCACAGCGTATCAATGCACTGCAAAGAGAAGTGCAACAACTTCGTGGTGAGAATGAACAACTTTCACATGAATTAAGCACATTAAAAACACAACAACGTGAACAGTTTTTAAATATAGATCGTCGTTTACAAACGCAAGGGTCAAATACATCTGGATCAACAACAGATGCTATCTTGTTGAATAATGATGCGGTGTCTCAAACTCAAGATTCAGGGGTGATAAACAATACTGATCAACAAGTGGCGACCATGAATAATGCAATAGTTTCTGGTAATACTTCTGGCGGCACTACTAACGATGCTGCAGAAGATTATAAAGAAGCATTCACACTGCTCAAACAAGGTAAATATGATAATTCCATTACAGCATTTAATGGTTTTCTTCAAAACCACTCTCAAAGTAAATACGCATCCAATGCGCAGTACTGGTTAGCAGAAGCTAATTATGTTTCTAAACGTTACCCACAAGCATTGTCTGAGTTTACTAAAGTTATAGAACAATACCCTGCAAGCTCAAAAGTAGCCGATGCAAAACTAAAATTAGGTTTTACGCATTATGAGCTGGGTCAATATGAAGAATCTCGTGTTGAACTTACTCGCTTACGTGCCCAGTTTCCTAATTCAAGTGTCGCAAGCTTGGCTCAGCAAAGACTGGAACGTATGGCCAG
>CAZFEP010000163.1:1992-3565 GCA_964517365.1 uncultured Thiotrichales bacterium
AGCCATTAATCCTGAGATGGACACAAAGAAAAAATCGTTACATGTTTAACATAGTAATCTTGTATTAATTAGATATGACTGCAACCGTTACCCCCTTGGGAACACAACCACAAGCTGAAAAGCTTCGTATCACTGAAATCTTTGCATCAATTCAGGGCGAGTCAACCAGTGCTGGTATGCCAACTGTGTTTGTACGTTTAACCGGTTGCCCATTACGATGCCAATATTGTGATACTGCCTATGCATTTAAGGGTGGTGACTGGATGCTGTTAGATGAGATTGCATCAAAAGTATCAGGGTTTAACCTGAAGTATGTGACCGTAACCGGTGGAGAACCACTTGCGCAAAAGTCTTGCTTGAAACTGCTCAGTAAACTCTGTGATCAAGATTATAAAGTTTCTCTAGAAACCAGTGGTGCGTTAGATGTTAGTGAAGTAGATCCTCGTGTGGTTAAGGTGATGGACATTAAGACACCTTCTTCAGAAGAGGTGCAAAAAAACCACTGGAATAATATAAAGTATTTGCGTGAACAAGATCAGGTAAAGTTTGTTATTTGCAATCAAGCTGATTATATTTGGGCAAAAAATATCATGGTTGAGCATCAGCTAAGAGATCGCTGTGAAGTATTGTTTTCTCCTGTTATGGGTGAGGTAAATCAAACCCAGCTAGATCCTGCTGCACTTGCTGAATGGATTGTGCAAGATCAGCTTGATGTGCGTTTTCAACTACAGGTTCATAAGATATTATGGGGCGATGTGCCCGGTAAATAAATACTTTAGTATTTAGAAAACACACCGAACAACTTTGGCAAAGCAAAAACAAGCAATCATTCTCCTTTCAGGAGGTCTGGATTCTGCAACCACATTAGCAATAGCTCAATCAGAAGGGTTTGAATGCTATGCATTAAGCTTCTCTTACGGGCAACGTCATAATGCAGAGTTGCAGGCTGCGACAAATATTGCAGCGTTATCAAACGTTATCGAACATAAGATTTTCGATATTGATCTTTCAACCTTTAAAGGTTCAGCTCTCACAGATTGCGAAATCCAAGTGCCGCAAGGTGAGGTATCAACTGAATCTAAAGAGATTCCAGTGACTTATGTGCCTGCTAGAAATACTGTATTTTTGTCCATTGCATTGGCATGGGCAGAAGTTCTAAAGATTAACGATATGTTTATTGGTGTGAATGCCGTGGATTATTCAGGTTATCCTGATTGTAGGCCAGAATATATACAGGCCTATCAAGTGATGGCCAATTTAGCCACTAAATCGGGTGTAGAAGGAAATATGCTTAAAATTCATACCCCTTTAATTTCGCTAAGCAAAGCAGAGATTATTACGTTAGGTAATCAACATAACGTTGATTATTCAAAAACGGTTTCCTGCTACCTTGCAGATGAAAAAGGTAGGGCTTGTGGACGTTGTGACTCATGTAATTTTCGTAAACAAGGCTTTAAAGAAGCAGGGTTGAATGACCCAACACCTTATGTTTGATCCATCTAACCAGAAGTGGATAGGTGTATGCATGGAGCTTTATTTAAAATTACGGTACGATAGCGCGCTTCTCGTGGGC
>CAZFEP010000164.1:0-3563 GCA_964517365.1 uncultured Thiotrichales bacterium
CGAAACCACGCCAATGCACGTGGCGCTACATACTTGCCAATGGCTGCAGGCCCAGGCCCGTTACTGTCTGAAGCTGCTTCACCAAGAGCCGGAACTTGAATAAAGTTAAAATAGTACAACAGGCCAATCCAGGTAATACCGGCTAGAACATGAAACCATACAATGAGTGACCATGCGTTCAGTGCATTAGGATCAAATGCGAATGCAATAAGTATTGCTAGTATAAAACCGGCAACAATGGTGCCGAGAATAGAATTTAATGGGTTCATTAGTGCGCCTCGCTGAACTGAATTTAGTTATAATTTGATTTGTTCTTATTGAGCTAGCCTTGTCGACATCGCTGTTTCGGTCGTGATTATAACTAACCCAATCTATAAACTTAACCTTTATTATATGTGTATAAATCCTGCACAATTCAAGCGGTAAGGCACGCTAGAAGCCATGATACATGCCAACTTATGCATATTTTGAGTGTATGGACTATAGATGTTTGATTTGCGTGTTAAGCGTTCCCCTAATGAATCAAAGGATATACGAGAGGATATATAAATGTGCGGTGTGTGCGGTGAGTTTAGGTTTGATGGATTAGAAGTAGATCTGCATACATTGCAGAGAATGTTGGTACCGCTACAAAGTCGTGGTCCTGATAATGAAGGTGTCTATCGAACCAAGATGATTGGTTTGGGGCACCGGAGACTATCTATTATCGATTTGTCTGCAAAAGCTAACCAACCGATGGTAGATGCTGATACCAATTTAACTATTGTTTTTAACGGCACGATTTACAACTACCCACAACTTCGTGAACAACTTATTCAAAAAGGTCATCATTTTTCATCAAATGGTGATACTGAAGTTATTTTAAAAGCCTATGCTCAATGGGGGGAAGACTGTGTAGAAAAATTAGTAGGTATGTTCGCGTTTTCTATTTGGGATGATCGCAAACAAGAATTATTTTTAGCGCGAGATCGTTTAGGTATTAAACCACTTTATTATAGTCAAACTGAAAAACACTTTCGATTTGCATCGAATACACAGTCTCTGCTTGCTGCAGGTGATGTGAATGCAGAGCTTGATGCGATCGGCTTGCACCACCACCTAACGTTGCATGCAGTAGTGCCTGCACCAACAACCATTCTAAAAGGCATTCGTAAAGTGCCTCCTGCGCATTACATGTTGATCAATAAACATGGAGAAGTGGTAACTAGAAGGTATTGGCAACTTCATGCTAACAATATAGATACTTCTCGCGATGAGAAAGAATGGTTGCATGACATTCATGTTGCATTAAGTTTAGCAGTAGAGCGCCGACTGAATATCGCTGATGTGCCGGTTGGTGTCTTGTTGTCCGGAGGATTAGATTCCAGTTTACTGGTTGGTTTACTAGCAGAATCCGGCGTGTCTGATATACAAACTTATTCAGTGGGTTTCGAAGATCAGCCAGAAGAGCGTGGTAATGAGTTTGAATATTCTGATGCCGTGGTCGATAGATTCTCTACGCAACATCATAAGTTTTCTATTCAAAATAGTGAGGTGATGCAGCGGCTACCTCAGGCGATTGACCATATGGCTGAGCCTATGGTGGGGCAAGATGCCGTTGCGTTTTATTTACTGGCGGAACAGGTAAGTCAACATATTTCAGTGGTCCAGTCTGGGCAAGGAGCAGATGAAGTATTTGGTGGTTATTTTTGGTATCCACTGATGCAAGCAGAAAATAACTTTTCAGTAGAAAGTTTTGCCAAACATTATTTTGATCGTGCACATACAGAAATGGCAGAGACATTGCACCCAGATTTTATTTCAGAAGATTTTACTACCAGAAGAATTGCACAGTTACTTGAAGAGGCTAATACGAAAAACTTTTTGGATGCTGTATTGCATATGGATGTTACTACATTAATTGTAGATGATCCGGTTAAGCGTGTGGATAATATGACAATGGCCTATGGCCTTGAGGCGCGAGTACCTTTCTTGGATCATGAGTTGGTTGAATTAGCAATGCGTGCGCCGACAAAATATAAAACTAAAGATGGCGGCAAGTTTTTGCTGAAAAGTATTGCACGGGGGTTGTTGCCAGACAAAGTGATTGATCGTAAGAAAGGTTATTTTCCTGTGCCTGCATTAAAGTATGTTCGGGGCGAATTTTTAGAGTTTATGCGAGAAATTTTGAATTCCGAGCCGTGTCGACAACGAGGTCTATTTCAACACAAGTACATAAACAATTTATTGGATAAGCCTGAAGAGTTCATGACCCCATTGAGAGGCAGTAAACTATGGCATTTAGCCTTATTAGAATTGTGGTTACAGCGCAATGTGGATACTGCACTTGTTAGTTAAATTTAGCCCAGTAAAATATCTTCAATTAAATGATTGTATAATCTGCTTTACAAATAATGCTAACCAACGGAGCCAGGTAAAATGGACGTATTAGAACGCATCAAAGAACAAGTTGAATCAAACTCAGTGGTTCTTTATATGAAAGGTACCCCACAAATGCCGCAATGTGGCTTTTCTAGTAGAACGGCAGAAGCACTTAAATCATGTGGTCATGAATTTGCTTATGTAAATGTATTGATGGACCCTGAGGTTTTTGAAAACTTACCAAAGTATGCTGACTGGCCAACTTTCCCACAGCTATATATTAATGGCGAGTTAGTGGGTGGATGTGACATTACGATGGAGTTGCATGAGAAAGGTGAGTTGCAAACCATGGTGAGTGATGCGGTAGCTACAAAAAGTTAATTGCTACTAGTTAGCTATTTTTTATGGTCGGTAACTGATCACGCATATTCATTATTTTGCAAAACACATCAGCTGTTTTTTCTGCATCATAAACTGCCGAGTGCGCGTTGTTGCCGTCCCACTCAATTTCAGCTGCTTCAACAATTCTAGATAATACGGTTTGTCCATAGGCCATTGCTCCTAGGCTAACGGTATCTAGGCAACTAAAAGGATGGAACGGGCTATTTTTAATTCCTGTTCGTGTTGCAGCGGCATTGAGAAAACCCAAATCAAAAAAAGCGTTATGACCGACTAAAATTGCACGTGTGCATTTATTTTCTTTTGCATGTTTGCGGACAGGTTTAAATATTTCAGGTAATGCTTGTTTTTCATCTAGGGCTAGTCGAAGAGGATGATCTGGATCAATTCCATTAACTTCCATTGATGCAGGCTCCAGGTTTGCACCTTCGAACGGTTTTACATGAGTGGATATGGTTTCTTTTCTATATAACTTTCCGTCTTGATTAACACTTATTAAAACTGCGGCAATTTCTAATAACGCGTCGGTATGAGAGTTGAAGCCACCGGTTTCGACATCTACTACAACCGGGCAAAAGCCGCGAAGTAGATTGGCGAAGGGAATGTATTCTTGCGCTGGTTCTTCACTCACTTGGTTTTTCTTTTCCAATAAATTTTCACTTGTGGGGTCATGTCATGCTAATGTTTAACTTAGAGTTGTATTCAACATTCATATAAACGCGTATTACGCCCATCAACCAAATACATACTATGTCATCAGTTCGTAAAGTTGTACTCGCCTATTCGGGTGGTTTAGATACCTC
>CAZFEP010000165.1:0-3554 GCA_964517365.1 uncultured Thiotrichales bacterium
ACAGGGTTATATGATATTTTATATTTTACCCCTAATCATACTAATGAAGACCCATGTGTGAAATTTAGAAAACAATTGAAAAATATGCAGCATACACCTCAATAGCGTAGGCATTATGTGGTTTGAGGCTAGAATTATAGTTTGCACTTACTTGTAGATAGTTAGCCAGATAGTTAGCTATATGCGACAATGATAATTAAATTATTCCATCTCTACTTAATATATTTCATCGCTACATTTAATAGGATATTGAATGCTAACTGGGCCCGATGCCAATCTTAAGGCAAGAATAAAAAGTCTTCGTAGTCATATTAAAAATGAAAACCCACTGCTAGTGGAAGTGGTTAATCATTTTTGTGAATTGGATAAGATTGCATACAAGTTAGGCATACTGACTAATAAAGAATCTTATACCACTGACATATCCTGGTGGCCGCTAATTTCTGTGTTAGGCACATTTTCTGCGGGCAAATCTACCTTTATTAATCATTTTGTAGATACTGATTTACAAAAGACCGGCAACCAAGCGGTTGATGATAAATTCACTGTAATTTGTTACAGCAGTGATGACAAAGTGCGGGTGCTTCCAGGACTAGCGTTAGATTCTGATCCACGTTTTCCGTTTTATCAAATTAGTGATGAAATTGAAAAAGTATCTACCGGTGAAGGTTCCCGAATCGATAGTTACCTGCAACTGAAAACCTGCCCTACAGACACCATAAAAGGCAAGATTTTAATTGACTCTCCGGGGTTTGATGCCGATGCGCAACGCACATCAACGTTACGCATTACTGACCACATCATTAATTTGTCTGATTTGGTGCTGGTGTTGTTTGATGCACGCCACCCTGAACCGGGTGCAATGCGTGACACCTTGGAGCATTTAGTTGCAGGTACAGTGCGACGTAATGATGCTAATAAAGTGTTATTTGTACTGAACCAAATAGATACTACCGCAGGCGAAGACAACGCAGAGGAAGTGGTGGCTGCATGGCAACGTGCGTTAGCTTCTGGTGGATTAGTGGGTGGTCGTTTTTACTCAACTTATAACGAAGATGCAGCCGTGCATATTGAAGACCAAGCCTTGCGAGAGCGTTATCAGCGAAAACGGGATAATGATTTGGGCGAAATATACCAACGCATTTCAGAAGTAAGTGTCGAGCGGGTATATCGTATTATTGGATCGTTAGAAAATACTGCGAATCAAATTGAAAATAATCTAGTACCTAAAGTTCAAGAAGCCACACGTACCTGGGCAAAGCGTGTCTTGTTGGTTGATGCATTGGTCTTGCTACCCGTATTTTTAGGTATGCTTATTTATTTCATTAAGCATTTTGGAAGTGGCACAGCATTTGAAAAGTTTGGAACAACGGGAGTAGCAAGCGCTATTATTTTAGGGCTTTTATTTTTATTTATTATTCATCAATTTGTTAGAGGGTTGGTGGCTAAATGGGTGGCAAAATCATTACCTGAAAAAGAATTGTCGGGCAGTGTTCGTAATGGTTTTTTGCATAATACACGCTGGTGGCAACCCTTGGCGCGCCCATTTGTGGTGGGTTGGAATAAACATGCACGTGGCAAGCTATTAAAAATTCGTGAAGATGCTAATCGATTTGTTCAGCAATTGAATGATGAATATACGAATCCATCAGGGCAAGATTAATTTTTAAATCGAGCCATTTACCTCTTGCAAAAAAGCTAATTGATTTAAGGTTTTTAATGCTTAAATTTTTGAGCTTAACCCTGTTGCTTTTTGTGCTGATTAGTTGTGAGAAAGGCAGTCTTAGAGGTAATGCTGAGTTATCAAAGGATGGTAAAACCTATTTGGTGATACAAGATGACAATGGCGGTGCTTGTGGGTCCATCACATTGGATGGAAAAGTATGGCCACATCCTATAGATGTACAGGGTGAAGTAGCTCCCGGTACCCACATAATTAATTGTGGTGGTTCAATTGAATTTATTATCAAGCCAAGCACTATTTTTTATTTCGATTACTGGGGCCCATGATAATGAGAATCACATCAAATTATTTATATAAAAAAAGTATCAGAGCTCTTTTAGATGGGTAAGGCTTTTGAAAATATAAATCAAACAATAAAGTTAATAAAATAAACTATACTTATTGAAAATTAAAATAAAAACCTAAAGCAAATTTGGCTTGGCTCATAGTGTTTATAGGATTTTACATCTTACAACTTACAACTGACAGACTCATCAGATAATGGTGGCGCATTATGTGTGCGATTACCAAGATGGGAATTTGATCGACTAATGTGTTGGGGTGATGAGTCATTCTGGTTTGTTATTTATACTTTTGTCTGGGTCGGAGTGGGTATATATTTTTTTTCATTTAAAATAAAAAAATAGTCTAAAAACACTGGCCAATAACCAACATATAATGGGTTAGATCTCTTTTAGGGCGTTAGCTCTAATAAATAGAACCCGACTTTCGTACTGCACGTAATACTAAAAATATCCATGGCCAAACCAGTACACTGGTTATGACAGGCGCCCAGTAGACCCAGGTTTTAGGGTCTTGCCCTAAGATACCTAAAATCCATAATGAGATGCTCATGTAAGGCAATAAAATCATGCCGACAAACATGGCTTGTTGGTGTAATGGGTATACGCGAACACGTTGGTGAAACTTAATGGCTATATAGGCAGTAATGGCAAAACCGAGTGCATGCTGTCCCAGTAGTGCACCCTGGATTACATCAACGCAAAGTCCAAGCATCCAGGCTATGCCAACGCCAACTTTCTTTGGTGCAAAAATGTTCCAGTAAATGAGTGCTAAGGCAATCCATTCGGGACGATAAGTTCGTGCCCAATCTGGTAGAGGCATGATCATGAGCATCATGGCAACCATAAAAGTAACGGTAATCGTGAAAAATTCAGAAGAGTTATTCATTATTGTGCGCTACATCTAAAATTAATTACCAATCTGTTAGACATTAATTGCGTGAGCCAGAGATGACATTGGTTACAGGACTATCCGTAGTATTATCAACATTATTTTCTACACTATAGTCTGCATCTGCAGCACTAGGCCATATCAATAACACTTCACGAATACTGTTTAAATCTACTAGAGGTTTGGCTTCTACTTTAACAAAGGCGTCACCTGCTACTTGTTTGATGCTGGTCACTTCTGCTACGGGGTAATCAGAGGGGTAACGATCATCCAGTCCGGAAGTAATCACTAAGTCACCAATTTGAATGTCTGCCGTGCTGGTTAAGTGCATCAATTCGAGTTGTTGTATGTTGCCCGTGCCTACAACCAAACTTCTTTGGCCGCTACGTGCGATCACGCCAAGCAATGCATGATTCGGGTCGGACACTAACAGTGCTATGGAATTAAAAGGACCGGCTTTATCAATTTGGCCAATGATGCCTCTTGCACCTAATAGGGGTTGCCCTTCATATACGCCATCACGTGTTCCTTTGTTAATGACAATGCGTTGTTGGTAGGGGTCAAGGTCTACTGATAAAAGCTCACCTATTAATATACGTTCTTTTTCAAAATATTTAGCTGAAGTGAGCATTTCACG
>CAZFEP010000166.1:0-3549 GCA_964517365.1 uncultured Thiotrichales bacterium
ATTTAGCAATTCTTGGGTCCAATGCATCACGCACCACATCTGCAAATAAATTTGCGAACAACACCATCGTGAACATAAAGAACAATGACGCGGCTAACGACCACCACACCACTGGTTCGCGGGCCATTTCCAGTCGTGCACTATTAATCATATTGCCCCAACTATTCATAGTTGGATCAACACCAATATTTATATAAGACAACACGGCTTCAGCCAAGACTAATCCACTAAAATCAAGCACGATCGTAATTAACACAATATGCATCATATTTGGAAGAATGTGACGGAAAATAGTTTGTGTTGGACCCACTCCAAATGCCGAAGCCGCTTGCACAAAATCCACTTCACGTAACTTAAGGGTTTCTGCGCGTAATAATCGACACAAACCTGTCCAACTTGTAAGACCTAAGATCAAGCACAAAAATAATAACCGTAAATCTGCACGTTGGGTAAGGCTAGCAAACTCTTCAGCATGCTTGCCCATATAAACATTTAGCATTAATACCGCTGCTGCAATTAGGAGCACTCCAGGTATTGAATTCAAAGTGGTGTACAAATACTGGATTACATCGTCAATCCAACCACGAAAATAACCCGCCATAATTCCCAATGTAATGGCAAAAGGCAGCATTAGCAGAGTGGTTAGCGTTCCAATAACAACACCTGTTCGTATACTTTTTAAAGCTTGGTATAAAACATCTTCACCAACTTTATCTGTACCTAACAGATGGTATTTAGTGGCCCATTCAGCACCTACCAGTATTACAGCCAGTAAGACTGCCAAAGTAGTAGCAAAAGTTCTCCATGGAATTTCTGATCCACCACTCATAATATTTTTAATGACATCAAAAAATGGTTTCTTAGCACGAACTGAAAGCATCAAACTTAACAACACCATCAGCACCAACCAAACTACAAACGCTTTTACTAGCCCCGTAATAGCTAATTTAACTATATCCGCACTTTTCTCCTGTTCTGGGGACCCAAGATGCGCACCACCCCAAGTCAAACGTGGATACTCACGGATTTTTGAACCGTCTTCTAATTGCACGGTTTCTTTTGCAAACAAGTACGCTGCAAAAGGAGCAGAATAAGTCTTTTCTGTACTATTACGTATATCTGAAACAAGCAGATCAAATACACTTTGTATTTCACCACTGTATTGAACTTCACTTTTGGATGAAGAATTACTTGATGAAGAATTTTCAACTTTAGGGTGAAAATGCATTGAATCAAGAATTCCAATACAAACGTATACCATCAGCACCATCATCGAAATTACACCCGCCTTGCTGCGCACTACCTGTCTCCAAGGCTTACGTAAATGCGGTTTGCGCATGGCATAGATGAAAAAAGCTGCAATAACGAACACTAAAACAAATATTAGAATATCCGTAATTAAAAATACTGGCTTTGCAAACATTGTTTAATCAAACCCCAGCATTTAATTTAGCCTTACCCTGGGGTCGACCACAGTGTATGAAATATCAGTGAGCAGTAATCCAATTATGTACAACACTGCGCCCAAGAAAACCATGGAACGTACAATTGAAAAGTCCTGTCTGTTAATTGCATCAATGGTGTAACTACCTAAACCTGGTATACCAAAAAATGACTCTGTAATCAGGCTGCCCATAAACAGCAATGGAAGAATAACCACTACACCGGTAAGAATTGGAATCATTGCGTTACGCAAGACATGCTTGAATAATACCATTTGCTCGGAAATACCCTTGGCACGTGCAGTGCGCACATAATCTTTATTGATTTCTTCTAAAAATATAGTGCGATACCAACGTGTGCTAGAACCTATTCCACCAATAATACCAATCAACACCGGCAAAATTAAAAATTTAATCCCAAAAACACCATCTTCAAAACCTGAAATAGGCACGACACGCAAAATTTTGCCCATAACAAATTGTCCACCAATGATATAAAACAAACTCGAAATTGACATTAGCGCCACACATATTACGACAGCCCAATAATCGATGTAAGTGCCACGAAAAAAAGCAATCAATAAGGCCAACGATATAGTTACTAACAAGCCAATAATTAATTGAGGTACTGCAATTGCCAAACTTGGCCACATTCGTTGACTAATATCAAAACTAATATCACGCCCACTATCAGAGCGACCAAAATCAAACACAAATAATCGCACTGACTTTGAATAGAAAATAGTTTCGGTTAATTTCGCTGCACCTTCCTCTTCAGCATTATAAAAAAGTGGTTGATGGTAGCCTCGCTCCGTTTTCCAATCTTGAATTTGCTCTTCTGTCACATGTTTTTGCCCCAAAAACATACGCGCCATATCATCAGGTGAATTCACAACAAAAAACAATAAGAACGTTAAGATATTCACACCAATAAGAATTGGGATTGCATATAAGACACGGCGAATAATGTAGGAAATCATTTCAAAGTGCTCCGCTCACGTTTTCTAAATGCAATAACTGCAGGAATCAGAGAAACCAATAAAAATATACCCACCAAGATCAACGGCCAATAATTTGGCTTGTTCCATGCTTCACGTTTCACTTTACGATCTTCGCTTACTACACGTCTATATTTCAATAAATTATTAGCCATTAAATTAGGCTTTACATTTTGATACCAATCATGAAACAAAGAGAATGCTTTAGGATGAAAACCCCAGAGCCATGGTGCATCTTGCTGAGCAATTTTTGTCATTTCTTTAATAGTTGCTAAACGTTCTGGACCATTTTGAATGTTTTTCATTTTTTCAAAAAGACGATCAAACTCCGGATTAGAATAATTAGCTGCATTTTCACCATGATGCTTTACTTTTGCATTTGGGCCATATAACAAGAAAAAGAAATTCTCAGGATCAGGGTAATCTGCATTCCAACCCCATTGAAATATTTGACTCGTGCCATTACGCATTTTTTCCTGGAAGCGATTGTAATCCGTAGCACGAATTACCAACTGTATTCCTAATTTTTGATACTGTTTACGCATCCAATTTAATTGCGCCTTGGCATCAGGGCCAGCAGATGGCGTATCAAAATTTAAAACCAAAGGCTTATTCGTTTTAGGATCTATTCCACCCTGATAACCCGCTTGCTCCATTAAATCTAATGCTATCTGAATATCCTTTCTTTTTGGTTCGCCATATTCCCAATCATATACATAAGGATTAATCCCTGCCTCACCTTGAATATTTCCAAAAATACCAGGCGGAACAGGGCCTTGCGCTGCAAGTCCACGACCATTAGCAAAAATAGAAATATACTCCTCATAATCAACCGCAATTGAAATTGCACGGCGCAGCAGTCTTGCTTGTTCGGAATCACCTCCTACTATGGGATCTGTCATATTAAAGCCCATATACAGAATAGAAGTAGTCACCGCGGTTGCCAGCTGTATGCCTTTTTCTTTCATTAACTCCGTTAACTGAAAGTCACCGCCCGAACCAAATTGAATCGCTTGATCAAAACTATCTGATGAGACACTAGAAGCATCATAGTAACCTTGTAAAAATTTACTCCAATAGGGAATGGTTTCTTTTTCTAAACTGTAAAC
>CAZFEP010000167.1:0-3533 GCA_964517365.1 uncultured Thiotrichales bacterium
CAAAATTATCGTGCTAAGGGTGGTGCATATGTACGTGAACATTTCTTTGGTAAATATCCGGAACTAGAGAAAATAATCGAAAACATGACTGATGATGATATCTGGCGCTTAAATCGTGGTGGTCATGATCAACAAAAGGTTTACGCAGCCTATGCAGCGGCTATGAAACACACTGGCCAACCAACTGTAATTTTAGCTAAAACAGTTAAGGGGTATGGGCTTGGAAAAAGTGGTGAGAGCATGAACATTGCGCACCAATTAAAAAAGCCAACCAAAGATTCACTTCAAGCCTTTCGCGATCGATACCGTATTCCAATTAGTGATGAAGAGCTAGAAGAAGTGCCTTTTTATAAGCCACCTGAAAATAGCCCAGAAATGCTTTATATGAAGCAATTGCGTGAAAACCTGCAAGGTGAATTGCCTAAACGTAATCAGAGTGAGATTAACTTAAAGATCCCTCCCATGGAGATCTTTAAGGACATCATTAAAGGCAGTGATGGTCGAGAAAACTCCACTACAATGGCGTTTGTAAGAATCTTGATTGCATTGACACGTGATAAGGCGATTGCAAAGTATGTTGTGCCCATTGTTCCTGACGAGGCACGTACGTTTGGAATGGAAGGTTTATTCAGAAGTCTGGGTATCTATGCACATAAGGGTCAATTATATGATCCGGTAGATGCTGACCAAGTGATGTATTACCGTGAAGATCAAGCAGGGCAAATTCTGGAAGAGGGGATTAATGAAGCGGGAGCAATGTCTTCGTGGATTGCTGCAGCAACCTCTTATAGTAATCATGATATACCGATGATTCCGTTTTACATTTATTACTCAATGTTTGGTTTTCAGCGAATTGGAGACTTAGCTTGGGCTGCTGGGGATAGTCGTGCAAGAGGTTTTTTAATCGGTGGTACTGCGGGTAGAACGACTTTAGCGGGCGAAGGATTACAACATCAAGATGGTCATAGTCATCTGTTAGCTTCAACCATTCCAAATTGTCGTGCCTATGATCCTGCTTATGGCTATGAGCTTGCAGTAATTGTTCATCATGGGCTTCAAACTATGTTTGTGAACAAGGAAGATTATTATTATTACATCACCGTTATGAATGAAAACTACGCTCAGCCCGCCATGCCTGAGGGGTGCGAAAATGGGATTGTTCGTGGAATGTATCGGTTGCAATCGACCCAATTAACTTCACAACCAAACCAACAAACCGACACACAGTCTAAAGCACAACATGTTCAACTTCTTGGTAGTGGAGCAATTTTGCGTGAAGTAATTACAGCGGCTGAATTACTCCAGCGTGAATTTTCCATCACTGCTGACATTTGGAGTGTTACCAGCTTCAATCGATTACGACGTGATGGCATGGAAATACAACGATGGAATATGTTGCACCCTGATGCCAAACAAAAAATATCCTATGTTGAACAATGCCTGGGTGATGCAAAAGGCCCAGTGATCGCAGCTTCTGATTATATGAAAATATATGCTGATCAAATTCGTCCATATATAAAATCAAATTATGCGGTTTTAGGTACAGATGGATTCGGTCGAAGCGATACGCGTAAGCAACTACGCTATCATTTTGAAGTGAATGCACACTATATTGTTATTGCAGCCATCCATAGTTTGGTTGAGGAAGGCCTACTTGAAAAACCAGTGTTAGTTAAAGCGATGCAAAAATATGGTATTGATCCTGATAAATCTGACCCTGTGTTAGCATAAAATATTAATTAGAGCGAATTGTGAGTGATGTAAAAACTATCTCGATTACTGATATAGCAGAGTTTGATTCTGTGGATGTAGTAGAAATACTCATAAAAGCTGGTGATGAGATTGTGATAGATCAGCCTTTGGTTACTATTGAGAGTGAGAAAGCAATGATGGATTATCCTTCACCCCTTGCGGGTGTGGTTGAAGAAGTCATTGTGCAGGGCGGTAGTAAAATTGTTGAAGGTGACACCTTAATTACGCTTAGGGAGTTTTCAGATTCCAAACAAAATAAATCTCAATCAGAAGGACTACCTGAGTTATTACAAGCAAGTAGCGACTCTAGAGAATCATCTAGCTCAAGAGATGATCAAGCCATTTTAAGTGACGCTGCCAAACAAGACACTAACAAAGATCCTGTGCAGTCAAACCTTGGCTCTAATTCTAGTTCGTCAGCATATATCAGTCCTGGAGCTCATAAGTATGCGCGTGAACTGGGTGTGGATCTAGATAATGTGCAAGGTTCTGGTCGAAAGCACAGAATTGTCAAGGAAGATATCCAGCATCATGTGCGTGATTATCTGCAAGGTAAACCTACTAGTAAAAACAAAGCTGGGAAAGCACTGGATTTTTCTAAGTATGGCAACTCATCTGTAAAACCGCTGACCAAAATTCAAAAATTGACAGCGGACAACATGTTGAATGCATGGCAAAGTATTCCTCATGTTACACATTTTGATCAAGCAGATATTACCCAGCTTGAGAAGCATCGCAAGCATTTATTGAATCAGTTAGCAGCTAAACAAATTAAGCTAACACCACTTGTGTTTGTTGTTAAAGCACTGGCTGCATCGCTAAAAAAATTCCCTCAATTTAATAGTTCTCTTGATAGTGTGACAGGAACTCTTATCTATAAAGAATTTTTTCATATCGGTATTGCCGTGGATACAGAATATGGTTTATTTGTACCGGTATTGCGAGATGTTGATAAAAAATCTATTGAGCAGCTTGCAGTAGAGCTAGTTGAAATTAGTACTTTAGCCAAACAAAAAAAACTCGCACCAAAACATATGGGTGGAGCGAGTATGACGATTTCCAGTTTAGGAAATTTAGGTGGGCAATCATTCACACCGATTATTAATCCACCTGAGGTTGCAATTTTGGGGTTATCCAGGATGAGCGTAAAAGATAAAATCTATAATTCAAAAATTGAACCACAAAAATTTTTACCTTTGTCGTTATCGTATGATCATCGTGTTGTAAATGGTGCAGATGCTGCAAAATTTTGCACTTATTTGATAAGTGTACTTGAAGATATATGGAAACTGATCTTATAACGGAAAGTATTGACTGTGTAGGCTGTAAGAGTTTGACTATTGTCAATAATAAACAAAAAGGCCAGCAGAAGCTGGCCTTATATAAAAATACAACTGCTTAATGTCTATTTAAATTTGCTTAATTAATTTTTTCTTTCTAGCAACTCCCAACCCTAATAGACCAAGGCCCATTAATGCCATTGAGGTTGGCTCAGGAACTTCTGCTGTTACACAGCCACGATCGTTGGTTCCACAGTCACCGTCCATGTGTGTGTCATACCAATACGCTTTTTTAGGGTTGAATTTCTTGATTTCTCCATTCTTTTTGAATTTCGCATCAAGCTTGTAAATTGGGTGGAACCAGAGACCGATGTTGTTAGCAAACTGTGCACCATCCCAATCAGGTCCCAAGTTCATTCCATTCATTGCAGTAGCATCAAAGCTAAAGCCAAATGTATCTGAACCGTTGTTATACATGCTTGATGAATAATCACCTATAAA
>CAZFEP010000168.1:0-3392 GCA_964517365.1 uncultured Thiotrichales bacterium
CTGCTATGTGGGTCATCAAAGAGTCTGAAAAGTTGCGCGTGTCAGATATCGCAAAGTCACTTTCAATTCATTTATCAACAACAAGTAACATGTTGGACAAAATTGAAAAAAAGAAGCTCATCAAGCGTGTGCGTGAAGGAAGTGATTCACGCGCAGTGTACATTCGCCTAACTAGTAAAGGTGAAAAAGTGCTCGATAATGCGCCTCACCCTGCTCAGGGGAAATTAGCTTCAGCGCTAGCTACTATGGGAGACAGGGAAATCAATTCGTTGACACGCAATCTTGGAAAATTAATTCATTCGTTAGAAAAGCATTAATAAAAGGCCCTTTTAAGTTAGTTTGAAACTCAGAAATCGACCAATGGTATTGGCTGAATCAAACGGCGTGCTTTTGCTGATGGTGGTGCCAATCAGATTCTTAACGCCTGCTATTACAATTATATATAGGTGCTATAAACTTGTTATCGTTAATGAATTTGCAGGTGGAATATCTGGATTATTCTTGCAGAGATAGAAAGCTAATTTCTGTTAAATGTTGTGTAGAATCAAGCGAACTAACTTTGAGTTACAAGTAAGCTATTAGTTGTAATCAGATATCGAAATAAATAATATCTCGCTATATGAAGTTTGGTGCCGAGGGAGAGAATCGAACTCTCACTGAGTTGCCCCAACCGGATTTTGAATCCGGCGCGTCTACCAGTTCCGCCACCCCGGCAAATCTTTGCCAATATAAACGAGTAGTGTAGCGCAAATTGCCAAGCTAGCAAGTGCTAGGTAAAACAAAACTATAATAAAGAGCACATCGTTAATTCAGTAATGAACCTTGATATGAATTTGGACCAGTTTGATTATCATCTTCCGGAAGAGCTGATTGCACAAGAGCCTTTACCAGAGAGAACTGCGAGTCGCTTATTACATTTTAGTGCGTATGCAGAAGCGTTTAATGATTTGTATTTTACGGATGTATTGCAATTATTAGCGCCGAAAGATCTGCTGGTATTAAATAATACCAAAGTCATTCCTGCACGCATGTATGGAAAAAAGGCCACTGGTGGAAAAATTGAATTTTTACTGGAAAGAATAGTGGGCCCAAATATGGTGTGGGCGCAACTCAAGGCAAGTAAAACACCGAAGATCGGCACTGAAATTTACTTTGCAGAAAAAGTGAAGGCAGTTGTAGATAGCCGAAAAGATGACTTTTTTGTTTTAGTGTTTGATGAAACGATAGATGTCGCAAGTTTTTTGCAAAACCATGGGCATTTGCCGTTGCCGCCATATATACAGCGCAGTCCGGACAAAAATGATAGTGAGCGTTATCAGACTGTATTTGCAAAGCATTTAGGTGCTGTGGCCGCTCCGACTGCAGGATTGCATTTTGATTCTAAGATTTTAGAGGCTCTTCAGAAAAAAGGTGTTCAATCATCTAATATTACATTACATGTCGGCGCGGGCACGTTTCAGCCAGTTCGTGAAAATGATATTACATCGCACCAGATACACTCAGAAAAAATAATAGTGACTGAGGAAGTGTGTGCAAACATAGCAGAATGCAAACGACAAGGGGGGCGGGTGATCGCAGTGGGTACCACCGTGGCACGGGCATTAGAGTCCGCTGCACAGAATGGAAAATTAGCACCTTGTGAGATGGATACGAGTTTATTTATTTATCCCGGATTTACATTCAATGTTTTAGATGGTTTGATCACGAATTTTCATTTACCTAAATCGACATTACTTATGCTGGTAAGTGCTTTTGCCGGATTTGAGACCACCATGTCTGCTTATCGCCACGCAGTGAAGCAGAAATATCGTTTTTATAGTTACGGTGATGCCATGTTCATCGATAAGTTTATCGATAAGTCTGTCGATAAAAAAAATAATGAGAATACTAAAATTGAATATACTTAAATAAAATTAAGTAAAAAATAAAACTAAATTATGAATTTTAAGGTATCTGCAATCGATGGTAAGGCGCGTTTAGGACGCTTGTCATTTGCACGAGGAGAAGTAGATACTCCCGCTTTCATGCCGGTGGGAACTTATGGAACCGTGAAGGCAATGACACCAGAGGAGCTGCAAGGATTGGGTGCTCAGATGATCCTTGGTAATACATTTCATCTTATGTTACGCCCCGGCATGCAGGTGATTGAGAAGTTCCAGGGTTTGCATGATTTTATGAATTGGCAAGGGCCAATTTTGACCGACTCCGGTGGCTTTCAAGTTTTTAGTTTGGCTGCGATGCGAAAAATGACCGAAGAGGGTGTGTCGTTCCAGTCACCTGTTGATGGTGCAAAAGTTTTTTTAAGCCCTGAGTCTGCAATTCAAATTCAAGAAACACTTCACTCTGATGTCATTATGGTGCTAGATGAATGTACGGCTCATCCAGCCACGCATGAACAAGCAAAAACCTCCATGCAGCTTTCCATGCGCTGGGCAAGACGTTGTAAAGACGCTCATGAAGCCAATCCAGGCGCTTTATTTGGCATTGTGCAGGGTGGGATGCACGCTGATTTGCGTGAACAGTCTGCAAATGAGTTATTAGCCATAGGCTTTGATGGCTATGCGATCGGTGGCTTAGCGGTAGGCGAGAACGCACATGAGCGAGAAGCTATGCTAGATATAACGCTACCTTTTTTGCCAAATGATAAGCCGAGATATTTAATGGGAGTTGGAAAGCCTGCCGATATTGTAGAAGCGGTTTGCCGGGGGGTAGACATGTTTGATTGTGTAATACCTACCCGAAATGCCCGTACCGGATTCTTGTATACCCGTAAAGGCGTGCTAAAAATAAGAAATAGCCGGTTTAATGATGATTTGAAGCCCATCGATGAGACATGCGGATGCTATACATGTCAGCACTATTCGCGCTCTTACCTGCGACATTTGGACAAATGTGGTGAAATTTTGGGGTTAAGACTAAATACCATACACAACTTATATTATTACCAAACCTTGGTGAGAGAGCTCCGCCAAGCCATTTTGGAGGGCGAGCTGCAAGCTTATGTTGAAGAGTTTTACCGTTTGCAGTCGCATGGCACAAAGACTGTGGCATAATACGCCGCTTCGAAATTGAGTCAGAACGAACTATGTTTTTAATATCAGACGCTATGGCAGAGGGCGCGGCAGGATCTGCTGGTGGGGGCTATGAAATGTTTATCATGATAGGCATTTTTTTCGCCATTATGTATTTCATGATTATTCGTCCACAGCAAAAAAGAGCTAAAGAGCACCAAAATCTTATTGGTTCATTATCTAAGGGTGATGAGGTTGAAACGACTGGCGGCATGCTTGGTAAAATAGCTAAGGTTAGTGATAACGCATTACAAATTGAAGTGTCTGAAGGTGTAGTGATTAAACTACAAAAAAATTCTATTTCGAAAGTGCTCCCTAAGG
>CAZFEP010000169.1:0-3391 GCA_964517365.1 uncultured Thiotrichales bacterium
GTGATAAAAAGTATCTAGAAGCTATTCAAAAAGGCAAGGATCCGGGTTTGTTTGTAGTGTTGCTTGAAGATGCAGCGGCTACATTAGGTTTAGTTGTCGCTATGTTAGGAATTGCCATTAGCCAATGGACTGGAAATTATATATTTGACGGTATTGCGTCTGTTGTAATCGGTTTAATACTGGCTTCAGTAGCATGGTTACTCGCATATGAAACCAAAGGCCTGTTAATTGGTGAGAGCGCTAGTGATAAAGTGGTGGATGGAATTCGAAAAATGGTTACAGAATTTTCTGGTGTAGAACGTGTGAATGAAGTGCTTACTATGCATATGGGCCCTGAATATATATTGGTCAACCTAAGCGTTGAATTTAATAATGCAATACGCACCGAGCAAATGGAATCTGAAATTGCGCTCATTGATAAAAACATCAAACAAGAATTTGTAAATGTTAAACGTGTGTTTATAGAAGCAGAGTCGTGGAAGATTACTCGCTAATAAAATGTCTTCTGACGAACATTTAAGATCAGAATCACTTAGTAAAACGATGCGAATATTTTTATTGCTCGCAACCATCGTTATTATCGGAATAACGATTGTGCTCATGTTATTCAAACAGCCTGAAGTCACCCAGCAATCCCTTGAGCAAGAAATAGCCTCTATTCAACCACAGCTACCCATTCGAGTGGATGCATATACCAATCTTAGTGATGTGCGAGTGAGTGAGATGGTGATTCATTACACGTTTCTAGTGCATGCTGATCCTGCTCAGCAGACTGAATTAAATTCTAGTATTAATGTAGAAGATGAAAACTTTGCCCAACAAGTTGAAACTTCAGTAAAAGCCAGTGCCTGTCAAAATAAAGATACTCGACGCTATATCAATACTGGGGTATCACTGTCTTATCGTTATTTAGATCAAGACAAATTATCAATTGCTGAATTCATTATTCCCGCTGGATTTTGTAGTAAATAAACCTCGAGTATAAATGAAGTACATAGTTATTATAGGTTTGCATGATGCTCTCGATTACTGCGATACATAAAGGGCGATTTTAGGGGAAGAATTCATGATTAGAGTATATAAAAATAACTAATCACTGCTTATAAATTATATCTAGAAAAAGTGTCTATTTTATAAGTTTTTGAGTCGCTATGTTTTAGTTTGGCACCGTTTAGCAGAAAGGCCGACACGCAGGCATGAAATTGTATTAAGACTTGGCGTCTAATGTAGATAGTATAGGTTAAGACAATCTAGTTAAGTCACGCTGTTATCGTTATATGGAGCGTAAGATGAAGCACTTTTATGAAACTATATTTTTAATAATATTTTCATTATTCCTTGCATCAACAGGTAATGCATCAGATCTTGGTTGTAATTGGCCTTCTAGTAGAGTGTTGGATTCTATTGTTCCCATTGAAAGTGGCAAGAACAGTCATGCTAGCGGTGTAGTGGTTTCAAATAATGTTGTACTTACCGCAGCGCATGTGTTGGAAGACTATTATGAAACCATCGTAGTGGTTAACGATAAAATATATTTAGCTTCAGTATTGCTAGTAGATAAAGAAGCAGATATTGCATTGCTTTCTGTTAGAACTGAAAACCTGCATCCAATTCCTTTGAGCAGATATGATTTATATGAGCGCCAACAGGTGTGGGCGGTAGGGTATCCGCGTGCCCAAAGTTTACATACCACTTCGGGTAATTTTGTTTCTAAAAAAGCAGAAGCTATACATACCAGTGCAGGCATCGATTCGGGTGAATCGGGGGGTGGTTTATTGAGTTGTGAGCATGGTGAGTTTGTTTTAGCAGGAATGCTGCGTGGATACGGTGCATATCGTACTGCTGAAGGTCTAGTCAGGTTAGAAGATTACTCTATATCGGTGGCAGCTAGAGATATCAAATTCACCTTAGACCTAAGCTATAACGAATATTAAAAACTTATAGTTTCATAATATATAAAACGCTAAAATGTTAGCTTTCTAGTCAACTCGGACGATCTGGCCTACGCAGCCAACAAGTTTGCCAATTTAGCGATGCCATATGCTTATTATAATAAGTTGCCAGCCAAAGATAAAAAAATCTACCGTGCTAGTGATAAAATTTCCCAGGTAAGTCTCAAAGATTCTGATCAGTTATTACCATTTGTGCATGATGTGCAATCTGCTTTGAAAACAAAAGACAAAGCTACCGTGTTAGGTGCTAGTCAGGCGCTCGTAAATCAGCTTACACAACAACTCGTTATACCACCGATCAAAGTGAAAGTGCTTACAAGTCGACCACATAATAGTTATGGTGAGTTGCATGGTTTGTATGAGCCGGTAACAAGTAAAACTAAGGTTGCTGAAATATCCGTGTGGATGCTTACGGCAAAACGCAAGCAAGTGGTTGCGTTTAAAACCTATATGCGCACTTTATTTCACGAAGTCTGTCATCATCTGGATTATGAGTTATATAAGTTGGATGATTCGTATCATACTGAAGGGTTTTTTAAGCGCGAGTCTAGCTTGTATACACAACTTGTGCTTGAAGGCTTACAGTAAAAAAACTGCTAATGCTTGCTAGAATGGCGATGTCTAAAATAGGAGGCAGATTGTCTAAGGGTGGAAAAAGTTAATGACCTTATAACATTATTATAAGGCTCTGAATTGATTCTGTATCAAGCTAATATAGAGTTTATTAATGTTTGTCCAGATGTGGTTAAGCTCACAAAAACTTGTCTTCTGTCATCTAGATCATTTGTATAGCTTAGCAGGTCTCTCTGATGTAGTGATTTGATTATTCTTGACGTGGCGGCAGGCTGGCAGTTTAACAAAGCGGTTATTTCTGTTGGTTGTAGTGATTCTTTGTCTAGTAATAGGAAAAGAATTTCAAATTCACCATATATCAGTTCATAGCCTTTCAGCATTTGTCCAAATACTTTTCTTGACGCACGTGACTCAACAGTTTGAGTGTAGATATTCTCAATATCGTCTCGATCCATTTTTATCATATCAATCAATACTGACCTGCTAGTTTTTCTTATATGAAGTAGGGGTAAGTGCTATTGATGTGCACAAAATTCACCCTAGTATGCTGTATTAAATAATAATGCATTCATTCAGATTAGTAGGTATGGGTTACAGGAATATGTAACGCATAAATACGTCCTATTCAGAATAGGATCTTTGTGTGAACAGTTTGATAAATTTACTACTAAGATCTATTAATGCAAATAAACTTTGATTATGCTCGGTATGCTTCCTGTACCGTACACGTATAGTCAGTATAAGGAGATTATTTGTGGATATGAAATCTACTAAACTTTAAATATAGTAGACTAAGCCTATTATTAACAATCCTATTATTAACAATGTAATAATAATTGAAAGAGCCGCTAAATAAATTCAATATG
>CAZFEP010000170.1:0-3376 GCA_964517365.1 uncultured Thiotrichales bacterium
TGGTGCATGTAAGTTCCACTAAACCACTTGATGAAAAATGGCTGGATAATGCAGTATGGGTGAAAGGTACTTTGACAACAGAAAGTGTTAATAGCGAGTATGGAGCCGCTTCATATACCATGAAGGAAGTTCTGTTAGATGTTTACGAAGAATAAAAACGATACCAAGCTACAAATAAACACATCAGTCTAAGAAATAACCCCACCAGCAACTCATTACATTCCTGCCTACCATTACCTTATAAATTGGTAGTGATGGGTAGAATTGAACCACAGTGCTAAGCATATAGAGCGACCGCATTGGGCACCAGTCATTTAAATATTGCAATTAATTGAATCAAATCTGAATTTTCTTTACATAGCTTAGTTTATGGTTATTTTAAATAACCCTTCGATTAGTCATATTATTGCAAAATTTAAATTCACTTAATTCAAAGAATTTTCTGTTTATATCCAAAATATTTATATCTATCGGGTCTAATTTAGCATACTATGTTATATTATAACATTATAAGACAAATCTAATCGCCTACATTGCTATGCGAAAATCATATATTTCTTCTACATTAATTACTTCTTTATTCCTATTCTCAGCCTGGTTGAACGCGCTACATGGATATGAATATACTGACCATGAACATGGACCTGAAGAATGTGAGATTTGTTTTGTACTTTTAGAAATCACCGATACATTTCTTGCAAATTTTGGGTCATCTACTCTGCTCTTTTCTGAGCATGAAATGTTATCCACTCAAACGAATTATACTTTTACAACTACTACATATTTCTTACACCCTCGCGCACCTCCTCAGTTAACCAGCCCCACTTATATTTCATAATTATTTTATAACCTTAACTCAAAGTTTTTTATACATCTATTGGAGTTGAATATGCGCACTCGTATTTTAATATTATTTATGCTTGGTTTAAGCATGAATACATATGCAGATGAAAATTCTGCAGCAGGAGAAACTAATTCACCACAAGTTTTACCAGAAATTATCATTGAATCAAGCTGGTTTCCAGGTGAAAAACCGGATGAATTCACTCAATCCGTTAATATTCTCAGTGGTGATGAACTGGAACGTAAACGATCCAATTCAATTGGTGAAACCGTTAAAAATGAACTCGGCGTAAACTCTACCTATTTTGCACCCGGTGCAAGTCGCCCCATTATTCGAGGACTTGGTAGCAACCGTGTAAGAGTGCTAGAAAACGGCATTGGTGCACTAGATGCTTCCAGCCTTAGTGAAGATCATCCGGTTTCAATTGAACCCTACTTTGCCAAGCAAATTGAAGTTCTTCGTGGACCTGCTACATTGCGTTTTGGGCCGAGTGCAATTGGTGGAGTAGTAAATATTATAAATAATCGCATTCCAAAAACACTGCAAACAGGTCCATTTGAATTAAAAGCCGTTGTGGAACATGACACAGCATCGGATGGTGAAACCGCCGCATTAGAACTTAATGGCGCAGCCAATAATTTCGCCTGGCATTTTGATGGCTTAACCAGAGATACTGAAGATTATGATATTAATGGGTTTGCCAATGATGAGGAACCTGAGAACCGTGGTGAGTTATCCAATAGTGATGTAGAAACTGACAATCATGGTTTTGGTGCAAGTTATATTACAGATACTGGCATGATTGGTGTTGCCTATAATCGATTTGATACTAATTTTGGTGTACCAGGAGCAGAAGAAGGTGATATTCGTATTGACCTCAAACAATACCGCTATGACATGCTTGCAGAGCTATATAACCCATTTAGCAATATTGAACAAATATCACTACGCTCAACTTATAATAACTATCGGCATTTTGAAATTGAAGAAAGTGGGGAAGTTGCCACGGCATTTGATAATGAAGAACTTGAAACTAGACTCGAGTTTATTCATGTTATCAATGACCATTGGAAAAATGCATTTGGTGTGCAATATAACGATCGTGAATTTGCTGCGGTGGGTGAAGAAGCGTTTATTCAACCACTAGATCAAGAAAAGTATGGGATATTTGCAGTTAGTCACTATCATGCTGGACTATGGGATTTGGAAGGTGGTCTACGATTTGATCGTGATGAATTTGAACCTGACGACGGTAATGATGAAGATTTTAGCGTCTACTCAGTTTCATTCGGTGCACAACGTCAGCTGGCGAATGATATGCAACTGAATATATTTCTATCACGCTCTGAACGTGCACCGCAAGAAACTGCTTTATATGCAGACGGCCCACATCTTGCAACTCTTACATTTGAAACCGGCTCTACTGATATTGATGAGGAAACCTCCTACAATATCGAGCTGGGTCTTGAGCAAAATAAAAGCTCTCACAGCTGGGCGGTGAATACCTACTATAACCGTATCGATGATTTTATTTATCTTGCTGGCGTAGATGCTAATAATGACGGTATTGCAGACCGTGCTGATGAAGATGGCATGTTTGATCCCATGGGTGAATTACTTGTAGGCGTATATGAAAACGAAGATGCAGAGTTTTACGGTATTGAAGCTGAATTTGTGAAACAACTCGTTAGCAATAGTTCTTATGATTTACGTGGCCGCATCTTTGGTGATTATGTGCGAGCGGAATTTGACGATAGCGATGCGGGCGATGTGCCACGCATACCTACTGGGCGCTTGGGCTTAGGCTTAGAGTATTATCGAGGCACTTGGGATGGAAGTATTGATCTCATTTATGTAGATGACTCTAACAACGAAGCGGACCTTGAAACAGACACCGATAGCTACACAATGTTGAATGCAAGCGTATCTAAAATAGTTTATGCGGGAAACTCAGATATAAAAGTATTTCTTAGAGGTAATAACTTATTAGATGAGGATGCACGCCAACACACTTCTTTCACGAAAGACCGTGTTGTATTACCTGGTATAGGTGCTACATTGGGTGTGTCATTGGAATTTGATTAATCAGCACAGTACACTGCATTGCTGGTCGAATTTTTATTGCCCATATTAAAAAGAGGCCTGATTTCGCTATCGCATTTCAGGCCTTTTTTTATAAACCCTTTTTACATGTATCACCTAGGAAAATATGAATAGCTTTCAGTCTATAACAGATAAAACAGCCATTAGTTTATCTTTAGCATGTACTATTCACTGTCTTGTTTTACCGCTAATAGCCGTCTTTCTTCCCTCATTTATTGCAATTCCGTTACAAAATGAAGCTTTTCATATGTGGATGATTATTGGGGTTGTTCCCGTTTCAGCCTATGCATTAACCATGGGCTGCAAAAAACACAAGCGTTATAAAATTTTATTGGTAGGAAGTATCGGGTTACTAATTTTATGTGGAGTGGCCTTTTTAGGTCATGACTTGTTAGGTGAAGATTTAGAAAAAACCTTTACCGTAATAGG
>CAZFEP010000171.1:0-3340 GCA_964517365.1 uncultured Thiotrichales bacterium
ATACAAGTAAATTCAATGTCCGCTTTGGGTCGTAAGCAGTCATTTTGAACGTTTGTTTTGAAGTTTCCAACCTAATGTCTACTTACAGAGATAAATAGTCATTTAGCCTTTATATCGCCTATTGATTCATTGCCAGAATCCGTATTAAACCTTATGTTCAGATGTTTATATAAGGATAAAATCGCCCCCTCGGCACCATATCTCATAATAACGAGATACTATTAACCTCTATACCTGTTATCGACCAAGCAATAGTGACAAATCTCTGTTTATTAGTAACATGCTCTAATTGGTACTACGACTGAAATTTAACACAGCTACCCATAAATTTATTTTTTGATATAAATTCAGATTAATCAGAATTCCATTGCCTCATCTATAATCACAAAAACTGCATCCATTGTGCCAGCTCTCAATCATCCAAATTATAAAGCGAGATCAGTCCTGCTGGCAGGATCGGCTCTACAGTAATGGTTACTATAATAACATCTGGAATCAGGTTTATGCCTACAGATGATTTATCATAATAATTCAAGAAGTATTTGCTTAACTTTTCAGTACTTAAAACTTATGAGGGCGGAGAATCTCTACAGTTTCTAGATAAGTAATACCAGAATAATCCTGAAAAAATTGTTCTGCTACCTCATTTGCAATTTTCTCGGCAATATCTCGGTTCATAGTGATGACTTCGATCTTAATATTACTAAAGTCATCCACTACTGCAGCCGGCCCAGAGGTGCGTATTCCACGGCTTCCCTTACCTCCGCTTGCTATAACGGTATAGCCACTTGCACCTGCTGTCTCGATAAGTTCTGCAACGCGATCCAAGATCAACTTTTCTGTGACAATGATTAGTTTGGTTGCTGTATGAGTCATTCGTTGCTCCTTCTGTATGAACAAGTAATAAATGTAGTAAACATTATCACTTCAAAGTATTTAATTTCTTGTGTATTAAAATTTGAATAATATTTATTCATTACATTTCAAATATCGCTTGTGCCAATACTATGTACAAAGGTATACCCACCGCTATTGCAATGGGTGTGCCTACACTGGTTGAAGAACCAATATACGTGGAAGGATTTGCACTAGGAATTGCAGCTCGCAATGTTGGTGGGCCTGAAATATCAGAACTTGAGCCCGCAATAACGGCTAACAAAATTACACCGCCAGGACTGAAACCGGTGAAAACATGTGCTACATACCCAAGCCCAAATGCAACGAGACCGTGAACTAGCGGTGCCACAGCTGCATACACTGCATACCAATGCGCTACTTTACGCAACTCGTTTAATCTAGTGTAAGCTTCCATACCCATAATCAACATCAACACAGACAATAAGCCGCGAAACAGAGGGTCATAAAACCCTTTATAAATTGTTTCCGGGTGAGAAAAGAGACCAAGCGCGAGACCAAGTATCAACGCAGAAAGAGCAGATCCGCGCAGACTTTCTGTAATGATAGGCCAAATTTTCACCTTAGCCTTTGTACCTTCTTTCTTTTTAGTTAAATAAATATTTGCCAATACAATTGCGACGATTAAAGCTGGGATATCCATAAACGGGTAAAGAGCAGGGACCCAAGCCTCAAAAAATATTTCTGATTCCTCCAAAATCACCATTGCTGCAGCTAATGTTGATGCACTCACCGCACCAAACAAGCCTGCTGTTGCAATAGCATCTTCAACTTTTACACCTGGGAGTGCAGCCAGTGTTAAACGACCAACAAAAACAATACCACAGCCAACAATGACCGCTATAGTTGCAGGCAAAAACATATCCGCAATTTCACCTTCGCGAATTTCCATACCACCCTCAAGACCAATGCGCATAAGAAGCATAAATACACAGAATTTGTATATGGCATCAGGTATTTGTAATTTGCTTTTAGAAGCTGCAAGCAACATACCACCAATAAGAAAGGCCAAAGTTGGAGATTGAAACTGGCCTAAAAGAGTAGCCAAGAAACCTAAAATAAAATCCATCAAAATACTCCGAAGTTACTAGCACGAGCACCACATATAGCCGCCATACTCAAGGTTAAATCAAATTCCGTAGTCATCTAACGTCCTTTAAATAAATTATTGTCGAGGCGGCATATTGAAGCTTGCATCTAATGATGTAAAATAGATTAAAAATAACATTATGTTCTGTTTTATAGAATGATTGCCTTACAACACCTTAACTTTCATCACCTCTTTTACTTCTGGACCGTAGCGAAAGAGGGTCATCTAACCCGTGCAGCACACCAACTTCATGTATCTCAATCAGCTCTTTCATCACAAATACGAAAACTAGAAGATCAATTCGGTTATGACCTCTTCATACGTGAAGGCAAAACGCTAATATTGACTGAACTTGGCACCGTTGTACTAAATTATGCAGAAGGGATATTTGCATTAGGTAATGAGCTACTTTCAACCGTCAACGCTGGAGAAGGACAAGCGATGCAGCAACTTCGTGTTGGTGCTGTATCAACACTTTCTAGAAATTTCCAAGAAAACTTTCTACGCCCAGTACTAGAATTAAAAAACGTGCAACTTTTTCTAGAATCACGCAGTTTAGAGACTTTATTAAGTCATCTAAGTGTACATAAACTTGACTTGATACTATCTAACCAACCCGTTTCTGCTGATAGAAATGAATCATGGCGTTGCAGCAGGATTGCAAGACAATCTGTGTGTCTAGTAGGCCCACCAAGAAAACCTAAGAATAAAAAGTTTAAATTTCCAAACGATCTAGCTTCCATAAAACTATTACTCCCTGGTCTCAACAGCGATATTCGTAATCAATTTGATTTACTTTGTGAAAATTTAAAATTCGATATTGATGTATTTGCTGAAGTAGATGATATGGCAATGTTACGTTTATTGACGAGAGATTATGGAGGAGCTGCCGTAGTTCCTGAAGTGGTAGTCCAAGATGAATTACTGAGTGGAAAATTAGAAAAGTATTGCATAATACCTAAGGTTTACGAAAACTTTTACGCAATCACTACCAAACGATATTTCAAAACAACCGCTCTTGATAAACTATTAAATACTAAAAAATCTAAATGATTTTAGACAATACATAGTTTGAAGTTAATTGGACACAGACATCATTGACACTTTAACCTGTAGCGACGGTATTCCTTCTTCAATAAAAAAAGCCGATCTATTAAAAATAAACCGGCTTTAATATATCGATGATTAGATTAGTAAGCATTTATGAAATATTTACTTTCTCCAATTTCATGCGCTTACTTTTCTCCGTTCGATGTTAGACTAGATCAAAACGGTCAAGGTTCATCACTTTATCCCATGCCTTAACAAAGTCTTGCACAAACTGTTGCTGCGAAT
>CAZFEP010000172.1:0-3252 GCA_964517365.1 uncultured Thiotrichales bacterium
TCTTTTTGCCAATCAACCGTTACCGTCTTGGTTTCTAGATCTACGTGCTTAATAACTTGATCATGAACATATGGAATTAGAATTTCTTCTTTATCGAGGTTATTTTTTACCACCATCACATCATTCGCGCCGGTTTCCATCATTTTCTTAATATGACCAAAAGATTCACCTTCAACATTAATCACTGCCAAACCTTCTAGCTGAAACCAGTAATACTTATTATCCGTTAAGTTTGGCAACTCCTTCTTGGCAACCCAAATCTCTGCACGTTTCATACTTTCAGCTTGAGTACGATCATTTACATTGGCAAGTTTCACAACGATACCACCACCATGAGGTTTACCTTCTTGCAATGTGTACTGTTCAGTGGTGTGCCCATCTTGATTGCCGGGAAATCTCAGTTCCCATAAGGCATAATCAAGTATTTGCTCTTTGGGACGACAAAAAGAGAACACTTTTAACCACCCTTTGATGCCGAAAACACCCTGGATAGCACCGAGTTGAATATGTGTATCTTGCTTACTCAAGATGTGGCCCATGACTTGGGCAAAAGAACTTTTTTGGAAAAAGAGTGCTTATTAAGCAGCTTCAGCTTGCTTGAGATGGCTTTTGATTAGTGACGCTACACGATCTGATGTTTGTGCACCATGACTACGCCAATGCTCAAAACGCTCCATTTCGATATTCAGCTTAACTTCCTGACCACGGGCCGTTGGATTAAAAAATCCGATACGTTCAATGTAACTACTGTCTCTACGCTTGCGAGAATCCGTAACAACTATGTGGTAAAAAGGGCGTTTTTTTGCACCGCCTCTGGCTAATCGAATAGTGACCATATATTTCTAATCTGAATATTTGCGTTATTGAGAGCGAGGCATTGTACGCAAATTTGGCCGAAAATAAAGCGTATTGAGCGGCTAGCGCCTTGAGAATAAGAGATAGAAAACGGATTTAATTGATCCCAGAAACTGAATAGATACTAAATAAATACCAAATAAAATCATAATTAACCTAGTCTATATGCGATGTGTATATGCGATTAACCCAAGCCAGGTGGCAGCCCACCGCCCTTCAATCCTTGCATCATGCGCTTCATTCCACCTTTTTTAGAAAATTTCTTCATCATCTTCTTCATCTGCAAGTGCTGTTTAAGCAAGCGGTTTACATCTTGCACTTGCGTTCCAGACCCCGAAGCAATGCGTCGCTTTCGTGTATTTTTTATCACGTCCGGAAAACGACGTTCGTGAGGTGTCATAGAATTAATGATCGCAATCATTTGATGAATAGATTTGTCATCCCCCATTCCCGCCTGTGCTTGCTTAGCCATACCTGCCGCACCCGGTATCTTATCCATAATTCCGGCCATGCCTCCCATATTCATCATTTGCTCTAGCTGACTTTTCAGGTCAACCATATTGAAGTTTTTACCTTTTTTAATTTTAGTAGCGAGCTTCTGTGCTTTCTCTTGATCAACGTTTTGCTGAACCTCTTCTACTAAACTAACTACATCGCCCATTCCCAGAATTCGGGATGCCACTCGATCAGGATGGAACGGTTCTAACGCAGTAGTTTTTTCGCCGGTACCTAAAAACTTAATCGGCTTACCGGTAATATGGCGCACAGATAACGCAGCACCACCACGTGCATCACCATCTGTTTTCGTTAATATCACACCCGTTAAAGGCAACGCTTCGTTAAATGCTTTAGCTGAGTTTGCCGCGTCTTGACCACTCATACTATCGACCACAAACAAGGTTTCAGTCGGCTGTATAGCTTGATGCAAATGAATAATTTCTTGCATCATCTTTTCATCAACATGCAGACGACCTGCCGTATCCACTAACAACACATCTTTGAACTTGGTTTTGGCTTGTTCAACCGCACGATTAGCGATATCTATTGGCGCTTGACTGACATCACTAGGAATAAATTCAACACCTACTTCATTCGCAAGTGTTTCTAACTGTTGTATGGCTGCGGGTCGATATACGTCACAACTTACGACCGCAACAGATTTCTTTTGTTTTTCCGTTAAATACCGTGACAGTTTCCCTATACTGGTGGTTTTACCAGCACCCTGAAGACCGGCAATAAGAATGACTACTGGGGGCTGTGCTGCGAGCGATAACGATTCGTTTGCATCCCCCATCAGGTGCACTAACTCATCATTAACGATCTTTATTAACGCTTGACCAGGTGACAAGCTGGTCAATACTTCTTGACCCAAGGCCTTCTCTTTAACACTTGCAATAAAGTCTTTTACTACTGGTAAGGCTACATCTGCCTCCAGTAGTGCCATGCGTACTTCACGCAAAGTTTCTTGAATATTATCTTCGCTTAGGCGTGCCTGCCCGCGTAATTTTTGAACGGTACTTGCGAGGCGAGTAGATAAACTGTCAAACATAGAAATATGCTCAAACTAAAGAGCTAAATTATAAAAGGATGACAATTATAGCTAATTTAGAATCAAATTAGAGCGTAAATTAGACGGTAATTAAAATGGAAATTAAATGGTAATAATTTGGCCACTGGTGAGCCGATGAATAGTAAAGTCAGAAATAGCAGAATTAAGCTGCTGAATAATTACTTCTTCTTTACCTGGTTGCAAATGAGAAATATATAAATCAGGTCGATGATTGAGCTTTTTTAAGTCTTCAGCCAAAGCATTTGGATAGTAATGTTTTGCGTCTCGACCAATCGCTTCATCTTCATTGGTAAAGCCACACTCCACCACCACAATATCCATACGCGGCTCTTCATTAAGCGCATGCCAAAATGTGTCATTGATAAAGGTGTCGCCACTAAATGCAATACTGCCCGTACCATTATTAATGATATAAGCCGCAGCAGGCACGGTGTGGTCAACTTCGATCATCTTGATCACTTTATCGCCAAACTCTATGCAATCACCTGGCTGCATCGATTCATATACGATCACCGGTGTTTCAGCACTTGGTAATTCAAAAAAATTGGGCCATACATCCCAATTGAAGATATTCTTGGCTAAGACATCATAGGTTTCTTGCTTACAGTGAAGGGTCAGTGGGCGCTCAACTAATGAATCATAAATCGTGTCCAATAACATCGGCAGTAACGCGATGTGATCGAGATGACTATGGGTAATGAAGATATGCTCAAGCTTAGACATTTCTTCGAGCGATAGATCGCCTAAACCCGTGCCACAATCAATGAGCACAGAGTCGTCTAGTAAGAGTGAGGTGGTTTTATTGCCTAAACCGATACCGCCACTGC
>CAZFEP010000173.1:0-3190 GCA_964517365.1 uncultured Thiotrichales bacterium
ACACCATTCATGACTGTTATATGACATTTGATAATTTATATCCATTGCCATGTTAAAAATTTGTCCAAAAGGAGAGATCCAAATTGATTCAAAAATAGGTATACTCATCGACCAAGTTTTAGCCATATAACATCTACGGAGAGAATCAGCTATGCGTTTAATTTTACGCACAACACCAATGATTATAGTTCTAGGTTTGTTTGCATCATCTATTAGTTTTGCAGCAGGCAATGTAGAGCAAGGAAAAATAAAATCAGAAACTTGTTTGGGTTGTCATGGTGTGCCTAGCTACACAAATGTATATCCGACCTATCATGTTCCATTGTTAGGAGGTCAGCATGCAGATTATATTGTTGCTGCGCTGAAAGGTTATAAATCAGGTGAACGTAATCATGGCACTATGCAGGCACAAGCAGCAGGTATGAGTGAAGAAGATATGGCAGATATCGGTGCTTATTTTCAATCACTTCAATAACAAAATGTCATGTCTGAAAGTTTGGCGTTATTAATTTAAATTCTATATATAAAAGTTACATCATGAAAAAAATATTTATCAGTATCATTGTTGTTTGGTTTGTTGTGATAGCAGCACCTATTAATGCATCCGGGGAAAAGAGCCATGATTCGGATCATGAGGTCACACCTGCTAGAAGTGGTGAAGAGGTATCTGCACAATGTGTAGCTTGTCATGGAACAGATGGCAATAGTCCTACACCTAATTTCCCAAGAATTGCAGGCCAACATGCTGACTATATGTTTCATACTTTAATGTCATATAAAAATGGTGGTCGTAAAAACGCCATCATGAGTGGGATCGTTGCTGCATTAAGTGAAGAAGAGATGAAAAATGTTGCTGCGTTTTTTGCAAGCCAGACAGGACTATCAATCGTCAATATTGATGATGATTCAAGTCACTAAAAAATTACTAAAAACAAATTAATAAGATAAACCAAAAATTAAAATTTCTGGCGGTTAGGCGTTACATCAAAACGCCTTGTTAGATCACGATTGTTGTTTTTCCCACTCTTCAGGTGTGAACGCCTTAATACTTAAAGCATGTAATTCGCCGCTAGCAATTTGTGGTTTTACGGTCGCATACACCAATTGATGTTCTTTGACCATGCTCATGTCAGCAAAGCTATCGCTAATGACAATGGCTTCAAATTTACCCTCACCACCACTTACCATGGCTTTAGCATTAGGGACACCGGCTTCTATTAATTGTTGGATTTCATCTGTATTCATAGCTGTAATTATCTAATACGTGGCTTTATTTTCAATATCGCATTGGCCATATCATAAGCTCTATTGCAAGGAGTATGGATTTATAATGTGACGGTTGCTTATTTACTTAAGTCAGGTCACTAGCTTCGATGAGTTCCACTAACTTGTCACCAATTAGCTCTTTTTTCCAGTTAGATAAGATATCTAATTCTCGTCCTCCGCGAACTAGTTTCTCTACTACGCTTCGAGTAGCTAAAAGGCTGGGTGAAACACCTAATTCTTCAGCTCGTTCACGAATAAATGATTGTGCTTGTTTAATAAGTTTTCGTTGTTCACTGCTGAGTGGTTTATTCTGGTTGGCTTCGGGCCATTCTGTTTCAGGAAGATTTTTTGCTATAGCAATTTCTTCAAAAAGTGCATCAACGTATCCAACATGTTCCTGTTTGATGTCTTCTACATGCTGCAGTGATTCAGTATTGAGAGGTTGCTCTATGGCTAAACTTCGCAACGCTTTGTCGCTTAGCACCCAACGTCGTGGTTTATTTTCAGCAATCGCTTGATGTTCCCGCCATTGAGCAAGTTGCTTAAGAATTACTAATTGCGGAGGTGCTAACTTACCGGCTCCTTTAACCGATTGCCAAATTTTGCTTGCATCCACCTTGTATTTTTCTAATGCAGATAAATTATTACATTCAGATTCAGACCAATGGCTACGTTGTTGTTCAGAAAGTTTGTTTTTTAAATATATATAAACTTTTGCTAAATATTTTACATCATCTACAGCATAGCGAATCTCTTCCACTGTTAAAGGCCTGCGCTCCCAATTTGTGCGAGACAATGATTTATCAAGTTCTATTCCACAAATCTCATTGACTAAGTGCGCATAACTCACTTGATCTCCAAACCCTAATAAACTCGCGGCTATTTGTGTATCAAACATTGGGGTTGGAACTTTGCCAAATAGATTTACAAATATTTCAAGGTCTTGGCTAGCGGAATGGAATATTTTTGTAATAGAAGGTTGGTATAATAGTTTCCCTAGAGCTGTAAGGTCTTTAATAGCAATAGTATCAATACAAACGATATCTTGGTCGGAGGCAATTTGAACTAAACATAAGTTTGGATAGTATGTACTTTCACGTATAAACTCGGTATCAAGCGCTAGCCAGTCAACATCGTTAGACGCTTTGCAGAACGATTCTAATTCTTGTGTGGTAGTTAATATTCTAAATTCCATTATGAATATATTGATGACCTTGAAAAATTTGAAGCACAATCTGAAATTTGTGCTAAACGTTTTAATATGTTCGCTACTTTTGTTGCAAGGCAGTGTATCAGCTAAGCAAGAGCCTGAGGGCTGGCAATCACCTTTTTTTCAAGATAACAGTTTAGTGGGTAAAATTTGGGATACTCATAAGAACGCATGGATATCCGCTCATCAGTTAAATAGTGAGCTGTTGCAATACGATTATATTCTTCTAGGCGAAGTGCATACCAATCAAGATCATCATCTGCTGCAAGCTAAAATTATCAATGCTTTGGTCGATGCAGGCACTAAACCTACTATCGTAATGGAAATGTTATCCAATGAGTCCTGGCAAGATCAACCAAAAAATTGGAATAAGGCGGATGAGCTACAGGAATTAGCCAGCATGTTAAATGATGGTTGGCCTTGGCCATTGTATGCGCCAATTTTACAGTCCGTAGTACATCATCAGCTTGATTTATTTGCAGGCAATATAAGTAGTGATGCGTTGCATCGTTGGGCTAATGACCAAGCTGATAGTGAGTCTGATAGTGAGGCTGGTAATGAGAGTGAGGGCGCAAAAGAAAATCTACTGCGTGAATATTCTTATACCAAAGATAACTTTGCCAAGCTTGAAAAGACTATTATTGATTCTCATTGTGGACATGCAAATCCAAGACTGATTAATTTCATGTCACGCGCACAAATGCAACGTGATCG
>CAZFEP010000174.1:0-3164 GCA_964517365.1 uncultured Thiotrichales bacterium
GAGACAACTGATTTAATGCAGTAGTTAACCAGCGTTATGGGGCCACCACTATGGTGGTTATTTAAGGGAGCAACCTCTGCTCCCTTTTTTTTGCTTGCATAGAGATCAGATTTTCCAAAAACGAAGTTTGCCGTTTACGGCGGACTACGATTCTACAAATTACCAGATAAAGTTATATTGAAAAAATAAAAAAATGGTTACCTTCAACCAATAACTTTTTTTAATAAATCTTGGTAAGATTTTTTAACTCTAGGGCCAAACAAAGGGTCTTTAACCGATTCTAGTTCACTACTAACGTTTCCCCAGTCACTATCAGTTAGCACCAAATTAATAGCAGGATAAACCAATGCTTCTTCTCTATTCATATGGTTTTTTTGTGCGGCAACATACTCTTCCAGGTATCGTGACAGATCTTCCCTTTTTTGTGGCACATCTGCTAATGCATTTTGCAGCATTTCAATAAGCTTATTAGTCAGTTCGGGCATTTCATTATGTTCATGCAACAGAGCTTCTAACTCACTATGTACTTCATCATAGTTATCCAGGGTATATTTAAATACAACATTCTCAAGGGGATGATGCACCAAGTCAGGGTATTCTTTCATATACCTAAGCGCATTCAGTGCATCTTCCAAATTAACTTGTTGATCATTTTCTAAGTGATGCTGTTGATTTTCTAAAAACCCCAAGAGCTTAATAAAGTTAATGTGATCTTTATGCAATTTTTCGATTATTGGCTTCATTGAATTTATACTAACGAATAAATTATTATCCCTTTGCCTCTTCTATCATTTGTATGGTCTTTGTTTCTACCTCATTGGCTGTCTCTGCCAGATTTTCATCTTCAGAGAGCGCAGATAACATCTTCTCTGGTTTAATTAAACCAATCTTTGTCGTTGAATTTTCTGTATAAACAGAAATTCTACATGGTAAGGCCATATTAAGACGCATATCAGTAGATAATACTTTAGCGGCTTGTTGCGGATTACATACTTCGAGCACTTTACATTCCTCTTTGAAGTCCATGCCTTTACTTCGTAGTGTATTGCCTAAATCATGAACATGCAGCACTCCAAAACCATGCTTCTTTACCGCCACCTCTAAATCAGTAACCGCTTGATCAAATGGCTTTTTCGTTTCAGCAATATAGTACATGCCTTGATTTGAATCTTTATCTAACACTTAAAACTCCTTTGACCAACCTAAACCAAATTCAAACTGGCTCATATTTATGCGAACTTCTTGTGTAGGATCAAAAGGATTTTGTCCTTTCACAGAGTTATGCAATGCATGCATCGCTTCAAGATTAATTTCACCCATACCATTAGTTTTAATCGTTGCACCGATGGTAATATGATCTTCTACCACACCCGGTGCTAAAACATTAAAGAGTGCTTGGTCGCTATCAATCGGGTTATCTGCATGACTATAACCAAAACGCATAGTGACATCAGGATGGGTTTGCCACTGTAGACCTAACTTGAATATATTTATATTATCCCAACCAAAACCACCACCATTATTTCCACCTAAACAACTCTCAACATCTGTTCCACCAGCACCTGCTGTGGGGCAAGCAAACAAGTTTTGAACATCGTTACTAATTGAGTCCACTTCTTCGTACCAGATTCTTTGATAATCTGCGACCAGCGTTACCTTATCCGTTACCTCCACGGCAAATCCTGCCCATAACGTAGGTGGAACATCAAAGTCCCCGTCTTCTGCTAACAAATCAGAATAATCATCAAATTCATCCATCCATATCTTTGATCGATATGAAATACCAATATCAGCACTACCAATTACATCTTTAGCGAAGACGCCAAGCTGAATACCGCCACCATAAGAATATTCTTGACCATTACTGGTTAAATTAGTTGGCATAGCGGTACCGCCACTCTCAGCAAAGGTTTTTGTAAAACCGGCAAAGGCATCAAGACCATTAGTGCGAATAGATTGGATAGTGAATATAGGACTAATGCCTACCGATAATTTTTCAGAGAACTGATGCGCATAAGAGAAATTAAAAAACACTTGCGCAAGATCTACACCTGCGGTGCCAGCTCCAAATGTTCCTGGAAGAGTCATGACTCCGGCAGGACCTGGACCATCTGGATCAAAAGATGCAGTACCACCATCAAAAGAAGTGTTTAGCCCTCCATTTCCATATATAGAAAACCCGATAGCATCACGCTCAGTGAGCATATAATTAATACCCAAACTTGGAATCAAAAAGGTAGCATCACCACTATCTTCTGAATTTGGGCCGATCGTAAATGCACCACCATTACCATTGGCAAGACTTGCACCGGAGGAATAACCACGGTCAGGTCGAAATAATACAGCACCTAAATCAAAGCGATTGCCTACGAAGGCCATACCTGCCGGATTAGTCGCAGCGGTCATTGCATCTTGTGGCAAAGCGACACCCGCACCACCCAGCGATCGATTAATTAAGCCTGTACCATGAGTAAAATAACCATTAGTAGCATTGGCCATAACAGGTAAAAAAACTAAGGCAAACAAAATATTTTTTTTCATCTATAAAATCCTTTTTTTATTTTCATTACTATTTATTAACAAAGGTGAAAATATATTACTCATAATTAAAAGAAATAAATTGCATGCAAACTATCAAGGCAGATGATGTAAACCAAATAGCCAATCGTTTACAAAATATTATTTATCAACCTTATGTGTTTTTTCTTATGACCAACTTGATCTGGGACAGCTAAATATTAACTTTTATAGTAAATATTTTTATCAAAAAAAAACCGCAGTATTATAATACTGCGGTTTTTTTAATTACTTGAAAAGTATTAAATATATATTCAAACTTTCCATTGGTAGGCTTCTTCACCAGCAATTGCAAAGAACATCCAAACATTAATTAACAAAACTGTTAAAAATATTATAGAGGTTGCAAGCGCCCATAGTGGATCTGCATGATGCTGACCTATTCCAACTGAATAGAGAACAAAACCTACAATGCCTGTGAAAATTGTAATCGATAGTAACGCAAGGGGTGTTTTCATTTTTTTAATTCCTCTTTAAATTAAAGATTTACGCAAGCTTCCCATGTAACGGCATAGCATCATCGTTATTATCTGGTTTTTCACATAATGGCATGTCATGCCAACCTGCGTTGTAATTCATTCTTGCAG
>CAZFEP010000175.1:0-3158 GCA_964517365.1 uncultured Thiotrichales bacterium
CAAACGTTCAAAATGACTGCTTACGACCCAAAGCGGACATTGAATTTACTTGTATGAATAATTCACACACAGTACAAGCTCAGCGATTAAGCTAAATTTATTTATAACAATGATCATATATTTGTTCTCAAGCTTGTATGTTGTAATAACAGTATTGCCATTAATAAAGCATGATGGTTGGTGGCTGCGTATCTTTGAGTTCCCAAGATTTCAGATCACAATTCTCGGTGTTTTAATTATCATATTAGGAATCCTAGTATCCGAGAAAAATATCTATTTTTACTTTTCTGTTGTGGTAATGCTTATATGTCTTGCCTATCAGGTATTAAAAGTGGCTCCCTATACATCATTATATCCAGTGCAGATGCTCGATAAATCTAGTACCTCAGGTAATGATGTAATAAAAATAATGATAGCTAATGTTTATATGGAAAATAGTAATTATGACAGATTGATTGAGCAAATTAATAAACATGCCCCAGATGTTGTGCTTGCGGTAGAAGTCAATAACGCTTGGCATGAAGCATTAAAAGCGAAAATAAACTACACCCATGAGGTTGTAAAACCATTAAGTAATACATATGGAATGGCGCTGTATTCTAACTATAAACTTTATGATGAAACTGTAGAGTTTTTAGTCGAAGAAGATGTTCCCTCAATACATACAAAAGTAAAATTACCCTCTGGAAGAGAATTATCTCTTCATTGTCTGCACCCTAAACCTCCTGCTCCACAAGAAAGCACACAAACTACTGAAAGAGATGGGGAGCTGCTACTTGTGGGCAAACGTGTAAAAGAACATGGTATGGCTGCAATTGTCGCAGGTGATTTGAATGATGTGGCTTGGTCTTATACGACAACGTTATTTCAAAAGATTAGTGGGCTGTTAGATCCAAGAATTGGCCGCGGTATGTTTAGTACATTCCATGTTAAAACTCCGCTTTTACGTTTTCCCTTGGATCATGCATTTGCATCAAAGCATTTTAAGTTAAAGTCTTTAAAACGATTACCCTCATTTGGTTCGGATCACTTCCCAATATTAATTGAGTTTACTTTAGACAACAAAGCCCCTACAGAACATGAGCCAATGACAGCTAACTATAACGACAAACAAGAGGTTGAAAGCAAAATTGATGAAGCTTTATCATGCGTCTAGCATGATAATTTTATTGGAAAAAGTTCGTTAGTGTCTAAAAGCAGATATAACAAAACACTGAGTCTATGACGACATAAGGCTAATCTTACTTTTTAGATATCGATATATTTATTGGTAACTTCTGGATTTAATGATACTGAAGGATTGGGTGCTTGGGGTGAGAATTTGTTGTTATTGGAGGTTGCTTTGTTTTTTTAAGCAACTTTCTTCATAGTGGATTTTGTCTTCTTTTTAACTGTACTAGCTTTTGTAGAAGTTTTTATGGGTCGTTTATCTTTTGGCTTTAAGCTTCTTGCTCTTGATGGCTTTTGTATCATACGTACCCCAACACCACCTGTGCTCACATATAGGCCTTCTTCAATTAATTCAACACCTGCTCTCTTCAAAATAGTATGAATACTTTTGACTAATTGTGGTTCAAGAGATAACTTATCAGAAGGTTGCTCTATTCTCTTGAGTAAAGCTAGAGGCACATCAATTAAGGTTGCAAACTCACTCGTAGATAAATTGAGTAAAGCACGCGCTGCTCGTATTTGAATACCAAAATCAACTTTATCTATAGTAGATACTTTTTTCCGAGAATTATTTATATTCTTAGAATAAAATTGGAGCCATTGTTTTTCATACTTTTCCATGGCCTTTTCATATTGATTTTTTTCAGACTTTAGATTTTTAATTTCTAATGCTAGAGATCGCACTGATCCTTTAAGACGTGAGACCTTAGTTTTTTGCTTCGCATATAGTTCAGACAGATGTTCTTGCTTCTCAATCGTTAGTTTCACACGATTCTTAATGCTTTGACTGGTGCTACTTTTAGCTTTTAGTTTTGCTAAACGGACGCGCTCTTTCCCAGAGTTCCAGCTTCTCTGGAGTTTCATTAACTCCATATTTTCTGATGAAAGCTCTTTTTTTTGTTTTTGATGTTTTCTTTCGACTGATCTTAATGAGGTGTCATACTTTTTATACTTCATGAAAAATGCTCTCTTGTTTAGCTAATATCTAAAGACCTAGAAACACTAGCATATTTCTAAGGTATTATGTATTGCACAATATAATATTGCACAATACTAATAATTGTGATAAAGTAGCCATATCTTTAGTAAGTTAAGGAAAAACAATATCTTTATGAAGTTAACAACTGCGTCAAATGTTTGTAAGAAAATTAATCATAATGCTGCGTATGCATTTCTATTGGAGCCATCATCAGTCAATTGGGATGAGAAAGCAGATGCGTTTATTCAGAGGTTTGCCAATGAGCACGAGCTTGAGGCAACTAGTGTAGCGCCAGGCATGTGGTCTTTCTCACATGAGGAGCATGGTCACTTAGACGATGGTGTAATTGAGCTAGAAATGAATAACACTAAACCAGTATTCAAACTAATAGATGTATCAGAATCAAAAATTACCAGCAATAGTCCAGATATCGATAGCGACCTAAAAAATGTCAATAATCGAATTCAAGATGCAAAGGTTGAGTATATTGACAGGCTTAAAACTGCAATTAAAACATCAAAAGAAGCAATTGATGATTTGTCGCTGAGTGTGAATGATAAGTACAATGAAATCCAAAGTGAACTAGACATAGATGATGAATTGGTAGACTTGCAAAAAAAATATCATATGGCAATGGATCGATTGATAGAGATAAAGTGTTCGACAGAAGAGAACTATGAGTCTCTGAAGGCAAGGGTTGAAATGTCTATGATTAGTCTAAAGTATTCTATTGAAAATACTGTGTCTAAAATTGACAAGAAGTCATAAGCATAGAATGCCGATATTTCTATATACTACTATCAACTGAATTTTAGAAAATTAGCAAACAAATGACTTTTCAGCGAGAGGGTAAGGATACAGAAATTATCCTCTCGCTAAGAGTTATATCTCAGTATCTACAACGCTATTCAAAACTTCTAGAAAAAGAGTTTGGTCTTAGCGCCTCACAGTTATCTGCTATGTGGGTCATCAAAGAGTCTGAAAAGTTGCGCGTGTCAGATATCGCAAA
>CAZFEP010000176.1:0-3158 GCA_964517365.1 uncultured Thiotrichales bacterium
GGTAAGTCCATTTGCACACTGGTATCACGATTGCGATACACCGCATCGTAAACAAGATCACTTCTCATATTATTTCCAAGCCCTTTACTTACGATACGCGCAATTTCTAAAGCCTGGTTATAACCACGTTGCCGCATACGTTTTTTATGTAATGGAACGGGAATAATTAGATCAGGAAGTTCTAACTGGCTTTCCTGTATGTGTTGCAATAATAACTGCGCCAGTAATTTGCCCTGATTAAGTTTTTGGTTAAATTTAAATTGATAGATGGCATCACGTATAAACCCTTCGAAACGGAAAGGTGTTACAGCGTAATCAAAATAGAGTTGGCGATTACTGCAAGCGCCACAAGCAGAAGCATTGTTTGTTGGAAGAGGTAATGCACAATGTTGGCAGGCATATTGAACCCACGGTAATCCCTGATAACACCGCTCACATAGATCCATTTCATCATGCCCGGCATCATTGCAATGCAGACAAACTTTTGGGTACATTAATCTACCGGCTTTTTGAAAAGCAGAGGTAATTAACTGTGCCCTGGTAATCATAGGTCTATTCAGCCCGGGCCTAGTAAATTTGAACTAGTAAACTTGGATCTAAATAACTTGGACCTGGTACATATAGACCTATTAAACATATACGAGTCTTCATGCTTTTATTGACACCCCACTGCAAAAGATTAGACTTGCTGGCTCTATTATCGTTAACCTTTTTGGCAAAGCAACCTTATTCACTCTGGCACTCAAACTATGACCATCCGTAATGACTGGAAAAAACATGAGGTATTGGACCTCTATCAACTGCCATTCAACGATTTACTATATTTAGCGCATCGTATATTTCGTGAGAATCACGACCCCAATAAGGTCCAAGTCAGTACCTTACTTTCGGTAAAAACCGGTTCTTGTTCTGAAGACTGTTCGTACTGCCCTCAAAGTGGTCACTACGATACCGAAATTGAAAAAGAACGTTTGTTGTCTCTTGAAGAAGTTAAGCAAAATGCAGAAGCTGCCAAAGAAGCCGGCGCCTCTCGATTTTGTATGGGTGCGGCTTGGCGAAACCCTTCCGATAAAAATCTGGATCAAGTCATTAAAATGATCGAGGTGGTTAAAGACCTTGGGTTGGAAACCTGTGTAACCGTTGGCATGCTCACCGAACCGCAAGCGCAAAAACTTAAAATTGCAGGGTTGGATTATTACAATCACAACCTGGACACCTCTCCTGAGTTTTATGGCAATGTCATCACTACGCGCACCTACCAAGATCGCTTGGATACGCTGGAACATGTGCGTAATAACGATATTAATGTTTGCAGTGGCGGTATTTTAGGCATGGGTGAATCTCGTGAAGATCGCGCTGGATTGTTACTACAACTTGCGAACCTGCCTCAACATCCCGAATCTGTGCCGGTTAATATGTTAATAAAAATTAAAGGCACACCGCTTGAGCATGTCGATGACCTGGATCCGTTTGAATTTATTCGCACCATTGCAATAGCAAGAATATTAATGCCAAAAACCTATGTACGTTTATCTGCAGGGCGCGAGGAAATGAATGAACAAACACAGGCGCTGTGCTTTTTTGCCGGAGCGAATTCCATTTTCTATGGCGAAACACTTTTAACCGCTAAAAACCCTGAAACGGAGAAAGACCGTGCGTTGTTTAACAAGCTTGGCATTCAAGCCGACAGTGTGAACGACCCTATATATTCCGGGCTTCACTCTGAAATGGATGCTCAGGCTGATATCAAGGTCGATTCCCAGGTTGATATTAAAGTCGAAACGGGTCAGACCGCTAGCGTTAATTAAGATAATCAATTATGAGTGATCTAGCAGCAAAGCTAGACAAACTTCGACACGATAATCTTTATCGTAGTCGCAAAGTAATTTCATCAGCACAGCAAGTTGAACCCATTGTTAATAGTGAAAAAGTTTTATCTTTTTGCAGTAATGATTATCTAGGTCTTGCTAACCATCCAAAAGTTATTGAACGTTTTATTCATGCTGCAAAAGAACATGGGGTGGGTTCCGGTGCTTCACATCTCATTACGGGGCACCACAAAAGTCATGCTGCATTAGAAGAAGAACTGGCCGAATTTTTAGGCGTTGAGAAAGTTTTATTATTTTCTACCGGCTATATGGCAAATTTAGGTGTGGTTACTGCATTAGCATCACGCACCAGCAGCCTTTATGCAGACAAACTCAATCATGCTTCACTGAATGATGCAGCCTTGTTGTCACGGGCAAAGTTAAACCGTTATGTACACCAAGACACTCAAGCATTAGAACAGAAGATTATCTCTGATGACAATAATGACAAGATGATTCTGTCAGATGGTGTATTCAGCATGGATGGCACCACGGCACCAGTTGAAAAGCTACAATTCATTTCAAAAAAGTATCACGCAAGATTGATTATTGATGATGCACATGGCATTGGTGTTCTTGGCAAGCAAGGTATAGGCTGCACTGAAGGCTTGTTATTAAATGATGATATTTTAATTGGCACCCTAAGCAAGGCCTTTGGAACCTTTGGTGCTTTTGTTGCGGGCAAACAAGAAACGATCGAGTGGATCATTCAAAAAGCACATAGCTATATATACACAACCGCCTTGCCAGCAGCAGTGGCCGAAGCGAGTCGTGCAAGCTTGCAAGTACTTCAGCAAGAAACCTGGCGTAGAGAAACCCTTCAAGAAAATACGCTTTATTTTCGTCACAGTTGTGAACAACTAGGCATCAAGCTAACCAATTCTGTTTCACCTATCCAACCTATTATAATTGGTGCTTCTGATGTCGCGCTTAAACAGAGTGAATCGCTGTTGCAAGCAGGCATATTAGTACCTGCCATTCGCCCACCCACCGTTGCAAACGATACAGCACGATTACGCGTCACTCTTTGTGCTGAACACACTCGCGAACATATTGATTCTTTGGTCGGCAAGTTATCTTATATATCTAAAGATAGTTGATTAAAATCAATCATCTAAGCGCGGTACTTTGCAAATAAAACTGTTGAGACTTGCAATTTATCTAGTGCCCAATTACAGTGCACGCGCCCACACAAAACAATAATTACAGGAGAGATTTAATGGGAATGATAAGCGAATTTAAAGAATTTGTATCCGGTGGAAGCACTATGGATATGGCTACAGGTATTAT
>CAZFEP010000177.1:0-3117 GCA_964517365.1 uncultured Thiotrichales bacterium
TTGCCATATAATAAGGCCGTATATAAGATAGTTTAGACCCAGTCTAAAGTATATGAGACTCTAGACCAGAGCTAAAATTATGTCAATATAGAGACGACAAAGCTGAACTAGACAAATTTTAGAGCTCACTGGAATGCTCTACTAAAATAATAAGAATAAATTTAGGAAATGGCCGTGGCACGAAAAACAGCTAGCAAAGCGATCGATTTTGAGAAGTCGTTAAAACAATTAGAGACTCTTGTTAATAAATTAGAAAAGGGAGACCTTTCACTAGAAAACTCACTCAAAAACTTTGAAGATGGCGTAAAACTGACACGTGAATGTCGACAAGCGTTAGAAACTGCAGAACAAAAAATCTCCGTTTTAAGCAAGGAAGAAGATAACTGGACGGAGAAGGACCTAGACAATGACAAGGATAATGATGCAGCCACAAACGACTGAAGACATCGTGACCACTTCTGCCTCTGCAGAAGTTTTACTTGAGCAGTATGCTGATCGAGTCAATCTTCAACTCGGCAAAAATCTACCCAAAGAAACCGATCCACCGATCACCCTGCATAAGGCCATACGCTATTCAGTGACTGGTGGAGGGAAACGTATTCGCCCTGCACTTGTGTATGCAACTGGCGAAGCGTTAAGCACAAATCTTGAATCACTAGACAATGCAGCATGTGCAGTTGAACTGATGCACTGTTATTCACTTATCCATGACGATCTCCCTGCCATGGATGATGATGACTTGCGACGCGGCCAACCGACTTGTCATAAAGCATTTGATGAGGCGACTGCAATTCTTGCAGGTGATGCAATTCAAGCGCATGCATTTGACATACTTGCAAGTGACAACGCTACCTATCAACAGCGTGTAGAAATGATCCAACAACTTGCAAAATCTTCAGGCTCGTTAGGTATGGCGGGTGGTCAAGCGATTGATTTAGCTTCGGTCAACAAGCAGCTTAATGAATCAGAAATTATAACTATGCACACGCTTAAAACCGCAGCCTTAATACAAGCCAGTGTATTGATGGCGGTTATTGCAAGTGACATGAACAACCCTGAAACCTTCGCTCACTTTGCTCACTTTTCAGAAAAAGTGGGACTGGCTTTCCAGATTCGTGACGACATTCTTGATATCCAAGCGGATACCGAGACCTTGGGTAAGCCACAAGGCTCAGATGTTGCACAAAATAAACCCACCTACCCTAGCATTGTGGGGGTGGAACAAGCTGAAAATACAGCTAATAATTTGCTTCAGGAAGCGTTGGACGAACTAAACTATTTAGATAGTCGAGCAAATAATCTTCGCTCGATTAGTCGCTACATGGTCATGAGAAACTCTTAAAATTATAAAATGAACCATAAGTATCCATTACTCGAAAATATTGACTATCCAGCAGATTTACGTGCGCTGGAAGAACATCATTTGCCTGCGTTTTCACAAGAACTGCGCGCCTATTTACTCGATTCAGTAGCGACCAGCGGTGGACACTTTGCGGCGGGCTTAGGCGCTATCGAATTAACCACAGCATTGCATTATGTGTTTAACACTCCACACGACAGATTAGTTTGGGATGTAGGCCATCAGTGCTACCCACATAAAATCCTCACCGGTCGTAAAAACCAAATTACCTCCATACGCACTAAGGGTGGTCTTGCCCCCTTCCCGAAACGCAATGAAAGTGAATACGATAATTTTGGTGTAGGTCATTCTAGCACTTCAATTAGTGCGGCGTTAGGTATGGCCCTTGCCAGTGGAAATAAACGTAAAGTAGTAGCCGTCATTGGTGATGGCGGACTGACAGCAGGACTAGCGTATGAAGCACTCAATCATTTAGGTGATAGCAAAGCAGATTTGTTAGTGATTCTTAATGATAATGAAATGTCGATTTCACCCAATGTAGGCGCGATGACCAATTACACTACACGCATGCTTTCCGGTCGCGTGTTGTCCAGTATGCGAGATCGTAGCAAAAAGTTTTTAGAACCTATCCCTCAAATTCGCGAGCTGGCTAAACGTGCGGAAGAACATGTGAAAGGCATGATTACACCCGGCACCTTGTTTGAAGAAATGGGACTAAATTATTTTGGTCCAGTGGATGGGCATGATGTAGCTGGGTTAGTTAAGACGCTGCAAAATTTAAAACGCCTAGACGGACCACGTTTATTACACATAGTCACTCGCAAAGGCAAAGGCTATGAAAAAGCAGAAACAGATCCAGTAGCTTATCATGCAGTGCCCTCATTTGACCCTAATGTCGGAGTGGTTAAATCCAGTAAGAAACCTAAAGTTACCTACACGAATGTTTTTAGTGACTGGATTTGTGATATCGCTGAACAAGATGAACGTGTGGTGGCTATTACTCCCGCCATGCGAGAAGGCTCTGGCCTGGTGGCATTTTCAAAGAAATTCCCTGAACGTTATATCGATGTAGCCATAGCAGAACAACATGCGGTTACGCTTGCAGCAGGCATGGCGTGCGAAGGCTTGAAACCCGTAGTTGCAATCTACTCCACTTTTTTACAACGCGCGTACGATCAACTTATTCATGATGTTGCGGTACAAAATTTACCAGTTGTATTTGCAATTGATCGTGCAGGAGTTGTAGGTCCAGATGGACAAACCCACTCTGGCAGTTACGACTTATCGTTCTTACGCTGCATTCCTAACATGATCGTCATGGCACCTGCAGACGAAAACGAAACACGCCGCATGCTTTACACAGCTCACTTGCAAGATAGCCCAACCGCTGTGCGCTACCCGAGAGGCTCCGGACCTGGTGCGCCGGTTTCACCCGAAATGCGAGAAATTGAAATAGGTAAAGCTAAAGTCTTACGTGAAAGTCAAAGCAAAAATAAGAATATTGCGATACTTGGCTTTGGTAGCCCTGTGTATGACGCGCTACAAGCCGGTGAAGAATTAGACGCTACCGTTGTGAATATGCGATTTGTGAAACCGCTTGATACCGCACTCATAGAAAAAATAGCGCAGTCACATGAATACATCATTACCGTTGAAGATAATTCAATACAAGGTGGCGCCGGTAGTGCCGTGAATGAAGTGCTAGCAGGAAATACTAATATTAAAATTAAAAATTTAGGCCTGCCTGATATCTATCA
>CAZFEP010000178.1:0-3073 GCA_964517365.1 uncultured Thiotrichales bacterium
GGTAATCGTTTAAGTATATTGATATTAGTGCGTAAGTTTTCAGGGAGACGTACAACAATATCGAAGCGACGATCACCTTCAAATAACTGGCCCGCCTCTCGTCCACCCATGGCAACTTCTACAACATCCTGAACATCTGCGACACTTAATCCGTAGCGATCTAATAAATTTCGTTTAGGAACTATGGATAAGATAGGAAGGCCTGTAACTTGCTCGACATTAACATCAGCCGCGCCCGAAACATTTTTTACTGCAGCAGCAATTGATTTAGCGGAATCAACAAGTGTATCTAAGTCATCGCCATATACTTTTACTGCTAAATCACTTCGTACACCTGATATTAATTCATTAAACCGTAACTCTATTGGTTGCGAGAATTCATAGGCATTACCAGGTATATTCTCTAGTACCTCTTCCATCTCTTCAACTAACTCAGATTTTGATTTGGTTTTATCTGGCCAATCACTTTTATCCTTGAGCAGCACGTATGTATCAGAAATATTAGGTGGCATTGGGTCAGTCGCAACTTCACCAGTACCAATCCTCGCAACTACTTCCTCGACCTCAGGAAATTGTTTTAAAGCACGTTCAACTTCTCCTTGCATATTGACGGATTCTGATAATGACGTGCCCGGCGCGCGAAGCGCTTGTACTGCAATATCACCTTCATCCAGACTGGGTACAAATTCTGCTCCCATTCTTGACGCTACAAATAAACTAATAGCTACTAAAGCTATTGATGGAAATATAATTTTCCATGGATTAACAATACTCCATCGCAAAATAGGTTCGTAAAGCTTCTTTGCACCTTGAATGGCGACATTTTCTTTTTCTTTAACTTTTCCGGTTACAAACAATGCTACGGCTGCCGGAACAAATGTGAGAGATAAGATTAAAGCTGACAATAATGCAGTTACTACAGTGAATGCCATAGGATGAAACATCTTCCCCTCGACACCTGTCAGTGCAAATATAGGTATATATACAACTGTAATTATTATTACGCCAAATACACTAGGTTTTATAACTTCTACAGCTGCTTTTGCAGTTAATTTAAATCGCTCATCTTTTGTCAATAATCGACCCAGTTCTTTTTGTGCAAGCCCAAAGCGTCGAATACAGTTTTCTATTATTATGACTGCACCATCAACAATAAGACCAAAATCAAGTGCCCCCAAACTCATTAAATTTCCGGAGACATTACGTTCGACCATTCCAGTAATCGTCATGAGCATAGCAATAGGAATTACCATAGCTGTTATTAGTGCTGCACGAAAATTTCCGAGCAATAAAAATAAAACTAGAATTACAAGCAATGCACCTTCAAGTAGATTTTTTTCAATTGTCCAAATCGTTCGATCTACAAGTTCGCTACGATTTAAAGTTGGTTGAGCTGTTACACCCTCAGGAAGACTGCGATTGATCTCCACTAATTTTTCAGCAACCCGCTGTGCCACTTCTCTAGTATTCTCACCCATGAGCATCATGGCGGTACCAAGAACAGTTTCATCACCGTTTTTGGTAGCTGCACCACTACGCAGTGGAGCACCTAAAGTAACTTCTGCAATATCTCGCACACGAATAGGTACTTCATCACGCTGTGTGAGAATGATGTGACGTATATCATCAATCGTTTTCACCTGACCAGGCACACGAATTAAGTACTGCTCACCCGTTTTTTCTATATACCCTGCACCAACATTTTCATTATTTCTTTCTAATGCCTCGATCAATTCCTGGATGGTTAAATCATATGCCAACATTTTTTGAGGATAGGGTGTCACCTGGAATTGTTTCTCGTACCCACCTATGGAATTAACTTCTACCACACCTTTTACATATTTTAATTGAGGCACAATGACCCATTCTTGCAAAGTAAGCAGATCCATGGGTGTATAAGATGTACCGTCTTCCTTAACTGCATCCTCACTTGCTTCGACTGTATAAAAATAAATTTCACCAAGCCCTGTAGTAACTGGTCCCATCATGGGTTCAATGCCATAAGGCAGTACACCTTTGATTTGTTGTAAACGTTCAGACAATAACTGACGTGCAAAATAAATATCAGTACCATCATCAAATACAACAGTAACTTGTGATAAGCCATAACGTGAAAGTGAACGGGTATAGTCCAGATTTGGAATACCCGAAAGCACGGTTTCAATCGGGAAGGTAATACGCTGCTCTACTTCTAAAGGTGAATACCCATCTGCTTGCGTATTTATTTGCACCTGAACATTAGTAATATCGGGGACAGCATCAATTGGGAGCTTATTGAAATTAGATATGCCCAGTGCCATTAATCCCAATACTACAAATAAAACAATCCAGCGATGATGAATGGAGTAATAAATTATTTTTTCTAACATGATCGACCTCAATGCTCGTCTTCTAAGGTGGACTTAAGGAGATCAGCTTTTATTCTGTAACTCCCATCAGTTACATACTCTTCGCCCGACTGTAATCCGGCCAGGATCTCTACATAATTACCATCTCTATCCCCTAGCTCGACTTCACGAGGTACATAGGTTTTTTCATTTTCTTTAATGAAGATAACTGATTTCTCATTTAAGGTTTGTATGGCATGTTCTTTAACCGCAAGGTCTGCAACTTTTTCGCCAACTTCAACCTGACCTTCAATAATCATGCCGACACGCCACACACCGCTTTCATTAGGAATAGGAACAATTGCAATTACAGTCTGACTTGCTACATCCGCTGTAGGCAGTAACATCTCAATTTTTGATTTGGTATTATCATCCGTCTCTAAAGCATGAACACTTACAACTTGCTGTTCTTTGACTAGAGGAAGATCTCTAGGGAAAACATGAAACTCTGCCCATACGGTTGTCAAATCAGCAATCGTAAAGAGTGCGTCATCATTAGCAACATCACCAACATTGGTATTCCGTTCTAACACCACACCACTTCGAGGCGCATAAATAGAATACGTTATGAGGCTATCGTTACTTTCGATCGTGGCAAGCACTTGACCTTTTTCAACCTGTTGCCCCCACTTAACTTTTACTGTTTTCAGTATGCCGGGAAATCGGGCACGAACAGCATAAGTTTT
>CAZFEP010000179.1:0-3058 GCA_964517365.1 uncultured Thiotrichales bacterium
TTGAAAAAGGGTTGGCTATTTAAATTGTAATGACTGTAAGCATAGCAAAGTGGACATAAATAATTGAATGTGAATTTTATATTCGGTATGTGGGGATTGATTGGCCCACCATCGTATTTATTTTTAGTTGTTGTGTTCAATCAAAGTATGAATATAACTATCTGGGTAATTATGGCTCTTTTTCTTGTTCTAATACCATGCATTTATGCGATTGAGTTATCTAGAAAAAACAAAGATAGAATATGGTTTTGGCGTTGCTTAATACTGTTTTGGCCTTTAGGTGGAATTTATGCAATTAGGAAAAGTTTTGGAGTTAGTAAACAAATGTCCACTATTGATCGAAAGCAGACATAAATTAAACTGTTGAGGGGAACATCAGGTTGGAATCACTAAACTACAAGAATAAAATGACCGCTAATGACCCAAAGCGGACATTTGACGATTCTACTAATTAGTACTTAATGAATAAAGAAACAATTTTAATTGTTATAAGTGTTGCTATGTTTTTTATAGTAGTGATAGGTAATGTTTTGTACTTTAGTGTAATACTTCCGGCCCTAAGAATGAATGGCGATAAACTGGGAGACCACCCAGAGGGACTGCCTTCGAATCAGTTTAGGCAATATTTAAACTTTATAAAAATATCTAAAGAAAAGAGCATTCATGAAAATGCAAGAATAACTATATATGTTATTTTTATTGGTATACCTATGCTGATTGTTTTACTAATAATTATGATGTTTTTGAATTAATAAATGACCGCTATTGGCCGAAAGCAGACATAAATTAAACTGTTGAGGGGAACATCAGGTTGGAATTACTAAATCACACACTTAATATGACTGCTAACGACCCAAAGCGGACATTTTGTTTTTAAAACTTTTATGAGCAAACCTATGTTCATCAGCAAAAAATGCCCAAGATGCGGTGCAAAAATGAAATTGACTGGAACTAGTGCTTGGGTATTGTATTCAGGATATTTGTTTCCAATTCTGATATTAATTTCATACTTCATAGCAAAATATATATTTAATGGCCACATACTGGCTTGGATTGTTTGTGGATTATTGTATATCTATCTTTTCTTTTACTACGCCTATATTCCTAGAAATGCTCATGAATGTAGTAATTGTAGTTATGCAGAATGACTGCTATTGGCCGAAAGCAGACATAAACTAGAAAAGATTAAATTTGATACTTCATCCCTGATGTGGCTCTTATGTCTACATCCATGTACTTTCTAAATGGTCGAGAGCGGACATTAGCTATAAAAAAGAATTTAATTTGTAAGCATCGTCCAAGATGCGTCTCATATTCGCACATCCCTGTGCTCACTAATTGGCTGAAAACAGACATAATTAAACACGAGAAAAGGGAGTCTTGGTTGGAATCTCAATGCAACAGTCTTAAAATGATTTTTTACGACATAAGGAAAGGGCGTTAAGCTAAGCTCATATTTGAAAAGTATGCTTGAATTAACTAATTACCCAAATGCAATAAACGCATGTTTAACAAAAGTATGATAAAGCAGAGAAATTATTATGTCTAAAGAACTACTAACAATAGAGTATTTCTCTGACATCCTTTGTGTATGGGCGTGGATTTCTGAGCGAAGAATTGAAGAACTAAACAAACAGTTTAAAGATAAAATAGTAATTCGGTATCAATACATTGATTTATTTGGTGATACGGCAAGCCGTATACAAACCCAATGGGCAGATAAAGGTCTATATGAGGGTTTTAGTAAACATGTAGTGACAGCCGCAGCGCCATATGAATCTGCACCCGTAAATTCTGAGGTTTGGCGGGTTACTCGACCTACCACTTCGGCAAATGCTCATATGATTTTAAAAGCTATAGAGCTAGCGCACACTAAGGGATTATCAATTGAATTTGCAGGTGTTATACGCAAAGCATTCTTTATCGACGCTAAAGATGTCAGTGAGATGGAAATACTTTTTAGTCTATTAGAAGATCTGAAAATAAATGCAGATGAAATTAAAAAAACACTAAATAATGGCACGGCATTAGCAGCATTAATGACCGATTATCAAAAAGCCCGTGAGTACAGTATCAAGGGTAGTCCTACGCTTGTAATGAATGAAGGCAGGCAAAGTTTATTCGGAAATGTCGGTTATCGGGTAATGCAAGCTAATATTGAAGAGCTTCTTAAAAGGTCATCTGCTCAGGCGAGCTGGTGCTAGATTATGGGTCCCCATTATTATCTTAAATTTAGCTTACGAAGCAAGATTTGAATATAAGGTCCAGGTCACGCTCGCACACATTATTTTATGTACTTTAAATATTTATTTTTTAGTTTGATCGTTCTGGTTGCAAATTTAAGTTTTTGTAATGGTTTGGCAGCAAAAGAATATCGTTATTCAGATTTTTCCATACAAATCCCAGAAGAATGGCAGGCTGCTGAGTTAGATAAGGATGGTATATCCAGGTCGTGGTTATTTGGAAAACAAGCGACAAAAGATGAAAGCGGGGTTTCGGTATCTGTGCATATTAGTGAGCTAAGGGGGCCCGAGTTTAATTCTGATGAAGATTTAGAGATGACAAAAGATCGATGGTTAAATAAAGATGTTTTTACAATGGGCAAATCTAAACAGGTTTTAAACACAAGTGTTATCTATGATGAAATTATAGATGGGATCAATTTCAGAGCAGTTAACTTTAGAAGTTTATTTAATGTTCATAATCGTCCAGACCTTACTTTAGAGATTTATGGGCGAGTTTATTTGACCATTGTTGATTCAAAGGTAATCACGATAAATTTTCAGGCGTCTAATGCCCATGAAGAAGAAACCAAGCCTGAACTAGAGCGAATTGTCGAAAGTATTACGTTTGCAGACTTATAATATATACAACTATGGCTTTTTTAATTCAGTTCTAGTTAAGTTCTAGTTTAATTCTAGTTTAATTCTAGTTTAATTCTGGTTTAATTCTGGTTAAGTTCTGGTTAAGTTCTGGTTAAGTTCTGGTTAAGTTCTGGTTAAGTTCTGGTTAAGTTCTAGTTTAATTCTAGTTAAGCTCGAGGGTTGAGTGTTGATAT
>CAZFEP010000180.1:0-3003 GCA_964517365.1 uncultured Thiotrichales bacterium
TAACCGGATTTCTTTAATTGGCATTTATGTTTTTTAATCAGATTAATCCCAATCAAGTGCGCCTTTTTTCCATTCATAGACAAACCCAATTGTGAGGATTATTAAAAAGATAGCCATTGAAACAAAACCAATTAAACCTACTTCACGAATTGATACAGCCCAAGGAAATAGGAAAGCAATTTCCAAATCAAAAATGATAAACAATATAGCGACTAAATAATAACGCACATCAAATTGCATGCGCGCATCTTCAAATGCCTCAAATCCACATTCATAAGGTGAATCTTTAGCGGCATCTGCTTTCCTGGGCCCAAGCTGTAATCCAAGCAATAACGGAATTAAACCCATAATCGTCGCAATGCCGATAAATATTAAAACGGGTAGATAATTTTCAATCATTATTATTTCTCTAGCCAACCTTAGCCGGCCTTATTATTCTTGGAATGGGTCTAAGTAGTAACAACTTCGAGCTATGTAGTATAACTTGTCAAAGCAGTATGAGTATCTACTTTTGAAGAATTTTAACGCAAGACAAATTCTTGACAAATTTAGAAATACATATTTTAGATATTATTTCATCTGTACATATTTATCTGTACATTCAAAAATATCGTAATGAAGACTTTGATAGTTGCGATTACACTTTATCGTGATTAAAGAATGATCACATCTATATGGTGCCGATGGCCGGACTCGAACCGGCACGAGGTTGCCCCCACTAGCCCCTCAAGCTAGCGCGTCTACCAATTCCGCCACATCGGCTTACTATATATAGTGTATTTTATCCTAAGGTATAATTTCTTAGCATGATTTTCCCTAATAGCGATATAAAACAGGATAATCCCTTGGTAATAAATACCCAAATTGGCATTTAGTAAGAGTGACTTAGATCAATACACTACGATATGGACATGAATAAAAGATCGTGGGATCATGGTTTAAAACAACCGTTTAGAACCATCTTTTCAAATTTTAAACTCTAGGGAGAACCATCAAATGGATAAGGACGAATATAAACCCTTCGATATGGCAGCATTAATTGTTGGAGCAGTAATCGTTATTGCTGCACTAGTAATGGCATTTGTATTTTAATTATATATTTTTAATTATTTGACTCACGCCGTAAAAAGAAAAACAGCTCCGTTCTAACACCAATTTTTGCTCTTATTTTGACCTACTCCGGAACATCATCTGGAGTAACTCTATCCAGAGTATCTTCAACTACCTCTTTCACTGAATCGATGTTGTCTTGAACTTCGTTTAACGAATCATTTGAGACAGCATCAGCTTGGTCATCAACCGGCATATCATCAACGTTCATTTCTTGATCAGACATATCTGAAGCTTCATCGACGGATGGGATATCAGAAGAATCAGACTCCATAGAATTATCCAATTCAGGAAGATCAGTTGTGGCATTTACTTCAGTCTGCTCAATATTATCGATCACACTTTCAGCGACAGGTCGATTACTCGCCAGATAGGCCAGCGCTAGACTATTTACGAAGAAAAGTGTGGCTAGTATCGCGGTTAAACGTGTTAAGAATGATGCAGATCCTTTGGAACCAAAAACAGTACCCGAGGCACCGCTACCAAATGCCGCACCTACATCAGCCCCTTTTCCGTGCTGAATAAGTATTAATCCAATAATGCCAATGGCTAGCAACACATCAATGGCCACTAAGATGCTATATAAGGTAGTCATGTATAAAAATTATCTATTTAATTGTAGGTTGAATGTACTAGAGGTGTAGTGGTATCAATTTGCTGCAAGCGCAATACCTATAAAATCTTCTGCTTTTAGTGCTGCACCCCCTATAAGACCACCATCAATATCTGGCTGCTCTAACAACTCTTTAGCATTTTGTGGTTTCATGCTGCCACCATAAAGAATTCGCATATTGGCCGCAATATCTTTATTTTGCGCATCCAAAGTAAGCCTAATCTCCTCATGCACTTCTTGCGCTTGTGATGGTGTGGCTACTTGGCCTGTACCGATAGCCCAGACCGGTTCATAGGCTATCACTGCATTTTTAAAAGCATCTATTCCGAATAGATCGAGCACTGCATTAATCTGTTTAGATATTACCACTTCGGTATGCCCTTCTTCTCGCTCTTGAAGAGTTTCACCCACACACAATATTGGCGTTAACTTATTTTTAACCACATGAGCAAACTTTGTGGCAACAGCCTCATTCGTGTCTCCATAAACATGACGACGCTCCGAATGTCCAATAATGACATACTTGCAAGCAAACTCATTCAGCATTGCAGCCGCTACTTCTCCTGTATAGGCACCACTTTCTTGATCAGAACAATCTTGTGCACCCAACGACAGATCAACTCCTTCGAGTAATTGCTGCACATAAGAGAGATAGATATAAGGCGGGCATACCGCGAGCTCAGTATCTTTCACAGAGGGCAATTGCCCCTTAATGCCGGCAATGAGATCCGTGATACTGCTCAGCGTGCCGTTTAATTTCCAGTTTCCAACTACGAGTGTTTGGCGCATATGAATATAAAATGTGTAAATTGTCTGTATATAAAGGCGCGCAGCTTACCGATGCCAGCCGCGTTACGCAAATACTATATTTTTAAGACCAGTTTTATGAGAGGTTGTTTTTAAGCTTAACAAGCTGAAGCGACACTGTCCGCAATCTGTTGGGCTAATTTCTGCACTTTTGGCGCATCCATTCCCTCTACCATCACACGCACCAATGGCTCGGTTCCAGAAGGCCGAAGCAGAACTCTACCTGTATCGGCAAGATCTGATTCTGCATCTTTTACAGCCGCCTGAATATCAGGCGTATTATCTAAATCAAGCTTCGCTTGTATAGGCACATTTATCAAAATTTGAGGGTATTTAGACATGCCTGATTTGGCATCCCGTAGACTCATCTCTTGATTCACTAGAACTTGTAAAACCTGTAATGCAGAAACAATAGCATCACCCGTTGTGGTTCTATCCAGGCAAATAATATGCCCTGAAGACTCTCCACCAAT
>CAZFEP010000181.1:0-2986 GCA_964517365.1 uncultured Thiotrichales bacterium
GTGTAGAAAGTGCGGCTTCACGCGGGTTTTGATAAAAACGCTCTAAAAACGGATTTTCATCCACTTCCTCTAACAGCAAAGTAGACCCAAACTCATCGGACAAACGTTGCGCCAAACTGGTTTTACCTACACCAATTGGACCCTCCACTACAATGTATTTAAGATTATGCTTTTTCATTGTTTATTAATTTATTTTAGACAAGCTGTATGCCGGCAATTGCTCAATCAAACTTTCCAGCGTGCCCTTACCTGGAATAATGAGGTCCGCTTGCAGCTCTTGTAAAGGAATTAGTACAAATTCTCGCTCAGCAACACCATAATGTGGAATTTGAAGCGTCTTGGTCTTAATCTGTTCATCTGCAAACAATATAATATCCAAATCCAGGGTCCTTGGCCCCCATCGCTCATCCTTTCTTTGCCTCTGATGTGTTTGTTCAATAGTTTGAAGCTCTTTTAGCAGAACTTCTGGTGTGAGACTGGTTGAAATTTTCGCCACCGCATTAATATAGTCAGGCTGATCAGACGGGCCCATCGGCTTACTCACATATAAGCTAGAAGCTTCTTCTAAACGGGTATCAGAAATTGCATTAAGCTCCTGCAATGCAGAAGTCACCTGTTGTTGGGGATCAGATAAATTACTACCCAGCCCTATGTACGCATCAACCGCTTGCATAAGACCTAACTAACCACGCGCTAAAAATATTATCTGCAGCATTAATGGTAGGTCTTGTTATTTGAAGGCTTAGGGTTACCTGCAGCATCTTGTTTACCCGAACTTTTTCGCCCTGAATTTTTTCGACTAGATTTATTTTGTGTTGGCCTATTTTGTGATGATCTATTTTGTCTTGACCCATTTTGTGCTGCACGCACCATCTTTTTTCGTGTTACCTCATCAACGTCTTGATATACGGTCCACCATTCACAAAGCTCATCTACAGGCTCACCCGCACTTGAACGTAAACATAGAAAATCATAAGCGGCTCTAAAGCGGTCATGCTCAAACAATTGATAAACTCGCTTGCCACGACGATTATAAAAACGATGTTGTAGATTCCATATATCACGCATTGAAAATGAAAAGCGTTTTGGGATGGAAGTGTATGGTAACTGAGAAAGTATAGTGTCTTTTACCGATGCATCATGCGCCACTTGAGGAGAGAGACCATCAAGCTCTAACTGCTTACTTAAATTACGCATAGGGCCCCATAAAAACACAGCATATAAAAACGCAGGCGTAACCGACTTGCCTGACTGAATGCGATCATCTGTATTGGCTAAAGCTAGATTTACTAATTTATTAAACGAAGTATTTTCTACCTCTAAAGCTTGTTCAGTTAATGGGAACATATGTCGAAACAAATCAAACTCACGCAAAGCATGAAATGTTTGCTGCGCAGCACCACCATGAAATAATTTAATCATTTCATCAAACAAACGCGCGGATGGCACTTCTGACAGCAAACTCCCTAGTCGAAAAATTGCATCTTTAGCACTTTCTTCTATTTCAAAATTTAATTTTACTGACAGTCTAACCGCGCGCAACATGCGCACAGGATCTTCACGAAAGCGTAAATCCGGATCACCAATTACACGTAATATTTTTGCATCAATATCCTGCAGACCACCAACCATATCTAGGATCTGGTTTTTTTCAGAATCATAAAACAATGCATTAACTGTAAAATCACGGCGAAATGCATCTTCTTCAATACTGCCAAAGGTGTTATCCGCAATAATACGACCCTGTGTATTCACTCTCGCAGTGCTGGGCGCGCGAAATGTTGCTACCTCTGTATACCCACCACTAAAATAGACATGCACAATGCGAAAACGTCTGCCAATAATCCGACTATGCTCAAACAGCGCACGCGCATCTTCGGGGGTGGCATCGGTAGCAATATCAAAATCTTTAGGATGCAAATTAAGCAACAAATCACGAACCCCTCCGCCTACGATATAAGCCTTATAACCCGCTGAATGAAGCTTAGAGATCACATCTTGCGCACCTTCACATATCAAATGTGTATCGATTGAATGCTCATGCACTTTAGAACTCATGGCATTACCCTCGGTTTTGCCTTGCGTCTTACCATGTGTTCTGGCTTTTTTTTGATCTACATCTTTCATGCTTAAAGAGCCTTACAGCCGTCATAATTAATCAATAAAATCTATGACTTATCATATCATTTAAAGCCAATATCTCTAATTTAATGCCATTAATATTTGCTATTTTTATAGCTGGTTTTCATGCATTTTATGCCAAGCCATACTACAAAGATTTATCATAAATTACTTAGGAATAAGTGCATAATTAAATTTCCATTCTTCATATCAACTTAACAACCATCATGTTAAAATTTCAGTCTAGAAATCAAACATCTAGTATTTGAGGAAAGTCGATGACACAACTTGTAGATAACGCTAGCGTTCTTAGTTTTGATGAGCAAAGAATATCCCCGGTAATTCTACTCGCAACCTGGTTGTTTTTAGGTCTTGCGACATACGGATATGCAATGTTCAAAATCTGGGCGCCACAACTTACGCAATCATTATTGATTGTTACCTGAAATCATTACCCTAAAGTCATTACAATGATTAATGACTCGAGTGTTTAGTTTGCTTGAATGAGTTAAAACAAAAAATACCTTTGCGAAAATAACATAGCTGTTGTTAATAGTAATATGAACTCTGAATACATCAATGAACGTAGAGAACTCGGTGATCGTCGCATAACCGATAACGACCCACCCTTTCCGTTTTTTGACAGTGAACAAACCTTGGTTCGAGAAAACAGGAGAAGGATGCCTGACCGAAGAATCAATAACATTCAGATTGATAACAACGAAGACTCCACTAAAGAAGCTACAAGATTATTTCTTTGGCATAAAGAAGAAGTCTGTGAATTATTTCCAAGTACAAATGAAATCATTGTTGGTCGCGCACAATCATGTGAACTCATTTTTCAAAACAAATACACTTCACGCCA
>CAZFEP010000182.1:0-2956 GCA_964517365.1 uncultured Thiotrichales bacterium
TCTTGCTTCACGTCCACTTGTTCACCTTTAGTTGGCCAAGCTTTGATCACAGCATTCACCAACGTTGCCAAAGGAATAGCAAAGAATACACCCCATAAGCCCCATATGCCTCCAAATACTAAAACTGCTGCAATGATGGCTGCAGGATGCAAATTAACGACCTCTGAAAACAAAAGTGGCACAAGAATATTTCCATCCAAAAACTGAATTACTGCATAGGCGATTAAAATATACGCAAAATCAGGACCGATTCCCCACTGGAAATAAGCCACAAATGCAATGGGAATAGTGACTACCGCTGCACCAACATAAGGAATTATTACCGAGATCCCAACCAGAAATGACAACAACATTGCATATTGCAAGCCAAAGAAAACAAAGGTTACATAGGTAACCGACCAAACTAAGAAAACTTCTAAAAATTTACCTCGAATGTAACTTGCGATCTTTTGATTAACTTCAAACCAAACTTCGTTTGTTAATTCACGATTTTCAGGCAGAAAACCCTCCAACCAATCAAGCACCTTCTCCTTATCTTTCAAAAAAAAGAAAACCAATAACGGCACTAAAATCAAATAAACCATAATAGTAATCAAGCCGACTACAGACTCTAGCGGTTGACTAAGAAAATTTTGGCCAGCAGAAATGATCTGTGAACGGATAGATCTAACCAGCTCGTTAATTTGATCTTCTGTAAATATTTGCGCAATGCTTGGATATCTATCAGGCAATTGCATGATCAAATCTTGGCCCTGTGTGATCATATTTGGTAACTCACGAAACAGTTGCGTGAACTGTTGCGATAATTTTGGCAATAATGCAAAAATTATTATTAATAAGGTTGCAATAAAGGCAAAGAAAACCAAACCTAGTGCTATAAACCGTGGTATTTTCCCACGCCGCAAGATTTCAACGCCACCATCTAACACATAGGCAATTACCATGCTTGCAATAAGAGGTGCAAGCAAATCCCCTGCCAACAAAACAATTGCAAAGCCAAATATAATAAATAAAGCAAGTATGACAACTTGAGGGTCAGAGAAGTGTCGTTGATACCAGTTTTTTATATACCCAATCATCTGTTTATTTTTTTAATATGATTAAAACCACGATAGTGAAGAACTGTATTTAACGGACTATATAGTTTGAAGATAGTACATAAAATGGTATTTACAGTACGAGAATCGAACTCTAATTTTCAAAAGCCTGATGCTGTGTAATTACCTATTGCCAAATGTTATGCAAATTACGTAATGTAAATTACGCCTTGGGATTACAATATCCACGAGCATAATCTAACAACTGCTCCATTGCATGCAACCTAAACTTCTGTCGTTGCCTGACGAATGAAAAAGGTCTTTCTAGTGGAGGAGACAAATTAACCTTATAAAGGCTATCCAACTTAAGTTCTTTTTCTATCGTTACATTTGAAACAATAGAAACCCCCATGCCAGCCTCAACCGCTCCTTTGACTGATTCTGGACTGCCCAACTCTAAGCTAAGATTGAGGTTATTGCGATCCAATCCTTGGGCTACCATATAATCCATAATTACTTCACGTGTGCCAGAACCTTCTTCACGACTAATGAATGGATAGTGAAGTAATTCATCCATAGTAATGGAAGTTTTTGATGATAATTCATGCTCCTTGGGAACAATTACAACCAGAGAATCTTTACGACATTCTTCTACCAATAAATTTTTATTTGTTACAGGTCCTTCTACGATACCCAAGTCGATCATGCTGTTCTCGATCATGGAGACAATGCCTTCGGTATTTGAAACTTTAAGGCGCAACTGAATATCAGGATACTGTTTTGTGAATCCACTTAACAAACTCGGCAACATATATTCAGCAATGGTGGTGCTTGCACCCAAGGTTAACACCCCACTGACGTCACCTATTAATTCTTTAATTGAATTTTCCATCTCGGAATACAGTTCGAAAATCTCTTCTGCATACTCGTAAGACTTGCGACCCGCTTCTGTTAACGTCACACGGTTATGTGTGCGATCAAACAACCGTGTATTAAAATGCTCTTCCAATTGGCGCACTTGAAAGGTGACCGCAGGCTGTGTCATGTGTAGCGTCTCAGCCGCTTTGGTAAAGCTGAGTAGTTTTGCCACCGTATAAAATACTTGTAACCGTCGATCCGCCATGGAGACCTCTTTGAAGCCTGATTGATTTTATTTATGGGCGATAAGTATAACACCAGATACCTGTATGGAGTCTCATCAAATTCATCCTTTCAGGTTTATCAAGATATGACTCCGACTCTAAAGTTTTCAACAACCTACGTACTTCAAACTTTAGTCAATCCCTATGATTTACAATTATTTTATCGTCAGAATGACCCCGTCTAGCCCCCTGAAATTATAGTATTCACCCAAAATCAAACCATTCTTGCTAAACTGAGGACTTTAAAAATCTAACCAATTTAAAAAGCCATGATTTCAAAAACTTTTTTTGCCGCAGTATTATCAGGATGTTTAGCGCTATCTTTAGCTACATTAGTCCATGCGGGGCCTGTCTATAAGTGGAGCGACGAAGGCAGGGTAATTTATAGCCAAACACCTCCTGCACCAGGAATAGAATTTGAAGTTGTATACCAAGATGAAACTGGGACAAACACCTCTGTTGCTAAAGCTGAAACAAATTCTTCTGATGATTTTGACAAGCGACGCGAAGAACGCATTGAAAAAAAGAACGATAAGCAAGTACAAGAAGAAAGCAATAAAATTAAAGCTGAAAACTGTGCCATTGCCACTAAAAACATGGAGTCACTCACGAGTCGTGGACAGGTGACCATTAAAGATGGCGACACCTATCGTAGACTTTCAGAAGAAGAACGCCAGTCGAAGATACAACAAACACAAGATCAAGTTTCTGAGTACTGTAGCTAATTCATCAGCCAAGTATTCCAGCCATAACATTGGCCGATCAATTCGGCCATCA
>CAZFEP010000183.1:0-2918 GCA_964517365.1 uncultured Thiotrichales bacterium
TGTCTCACAAAGTAGCAATTGAGTGAAATTGGTTTTACTTATCGCTAGTATTTTATGGATCGAAGGTATAAACGTAGAGCATAAAATTGTTCTTGACTGATGGAATCTTTTGCGATAATTGATGTAATCTTTTGTGCGTTATTTTTCATAACCATTATTATAAAAGAGCCAAACAAATTACCTGAGGAAATTATCTTTGCTTGAATAAATTTTCCATCATTACACTCTATTTTACATTTTCCATTAGAAGCACCGATTATTCTAACGACTGAATTAGCAGCTTGTAATAATGAATATTGTTTAATGTTTGCAACACCTAGATAGATTACAACAAAAAACAAAACAAGCTTGAGTATAATGGGTATTGATATTAGCCATATAGAAATGAGTGCTAATAAATAGATAAAAGCGAATAACAAAAGTAAAGCTCTAGAAACTTTACATTCAATATTGATGTTAGCGGTAGATGTAGTCAATCACTTGGTTAATACTTTGATCTCCAGAACCTTTGCGGCCTACCAATAGGTCGTACAACTCTGGATCTTGCATTTCTAACATACGCTCAAAAGCATGTTGCAAATCTTCACTTGCGGTTTGGTAATAGTTGTTAAGAAAACGTTGCATAAGAACATCCAGCTCTTTTGTGCCGCGTCGACATCGCCAAGCTAGTTTTTGCAGATTTTCCACTTAGGAATAAAAGTAAGTTAACCGCGACGTTCAACTATTAACTTTTTAACTTCAGCAATGGCCTTTGCAGGGTTCAAACCTTTAGGGCATGTGTTGGTGCAGTTCATAATAGTATGACAGCGATACAACTTGAATGGATCTTCTAGCTCATCTAAGCGCTCACCTGTTGCTTCATCTCTACTATCTGCAATCCATCGATAGGCTTGTAACAAAGTTGCCGGCCCAAGATAGCGATCGCTATTCCACCAATAACTCGGACAACTTGTAGAGCAACACGCACAAAGTATGCACTCTTCCAAACCTTCTAGCTTTTCACGATCTTCTTTAGATTGTAATCGCTCTCGGTCAGGCGGCGGCGGCGTATCGGATTGCATCCAAGGCTTCACTGAAGCATATTGCGCATAAAAATTAGTAAGGTCAGCTACTAAATCTTTAACCACCGGCATATGTGGTAATGGATAAATTTTCAAATCACCTTTGTAGTCATCCACAGCTTTAGTACATGCAAGTGTATTCGAACCGTTAATATTCATTGAACATGATCCGCATATTCCTTCACGACAGGAACGTCTAAAACTCAAGGTTGGATCAATTTCATTCTTAATTTTAATGAGAATATCTAAGATCATTGGACCACAATCGTCCATGTCGACTTCATAAGTATCTGTACGTGGATTCTCGCCTGATTCTGGCTCAAATCTATAGACAGTTACTTTCTTGATGTTTTTACTGCCCGTCTCACACTTAAATGTTTTGCCGGGCTTAACAACCGAGTTAGCAGGAAGTGTAAATTGTGCCATTGAGATTCCTCTTTAAGTACGCTCTTGCTTAGTAGACACGTGGTTTTGGTGGAATAACATCTACATCGTCTGTTTGCGTATACATATGTACAGGACGATAATCAATTGTGACATTACCTTTGTCATCCACTGAAACGAGCGAATGTTTCATCCAGTTGTCATCATCTCTATCCGGGTAATCATCTCGTGCTTGTGCACCACGACTTTCAGTTCGGTTTAACGCAGACTGCGCCGTCGCTAATGCTTGTGGCATTAAGTTAGTAAGCTCTAATGTTTCAACCAAATCGGTATTCCAGATCATGGAGCGATCTGTGACTTTTAAATCATCCATTTGATCATTTAAGACTCTTAACTTTTCCAACCCTTTTTCGATGGACTCACCCGTTCTAAATACTGCTGCATGATTCTGCATGATCTTTTGCATTTCCAAACGTAAGTCTGCAGTAGAAACACTACCATTCGAGTTACGCAACTTATCAAAGCGCTCCAGCACTTTATCTACTGCATCATTTTTAAGTTCGCTATGCGGTTGATCGGGCTTTACGATTTCTGCTGCTCGCATAGCAGCCGCTCTTCCAAATACTACTAAATCAAGTAATGAGTTTGATCCTAATCGATTTGCACCATGCACCGATACACAAGCTGCTTCACCAATCGCCATCAAACCTGGAATTACTTTATCCGGGTCACCATCTTTTAACGTGACCACTTCACCATGATAGTTAGTTGGAATGCCACCCATATTATAATGCACAGTAGGGATAACCGGGATGGGCGCTTTGGTTACATCCACCCCTGCAAAGATTCGTGCAGATTCTGCAATGCCTGGCAATTTTTCATTTATTAAATCGGCACCTAGATGCTCTAAGTGCAAATGAATATGATCATTCTCTTCACCGATACCACGACCTTCATTAATCTCAACAGTCATAGAACGGCTCACAACATCACGAGAAGCCAAATCTTTTGCATTTGGAGCATAGCGCTCCATAAAACGTTCACCCTCAGAGTTGGTTAGATACCCACCTTCACCGCGAACACCTTCTGTAATTAAACAACCCGCTCCATAAATACCGGTTGGATGAAACTGCACAAACTCCATGTCTTGAAGTGGTAAACCCGCACGAAGCACCATGGCATTTCCATCACCTGTACAAGTATGAGCAGAAGTACATGAAAAATAAGTTCGACCGTAACCACCCGTTGCCAGTAACACCATATGCGCACGGTAAATATGCAAATCACCGGTTGCTAAATCCCAAGCCATTACACCTTTACAGGTGCCGTCATCATCCATCAATAAATCTGTTGCAAAATACTCAATGAAAAACTCTGCATTATGCTTTAAAGACTGTTGATAAAGCGTATGCAAAATAGCATGTCCAGTTCGATCTGCTGCTGCACATGTGCGTTGAGCAATGCCCTCACCAT
>CAZFEP010000184.1:0-2902 GCA_964517365.1 uncultured Thiotrichales bacterium
AAATCAAACATAGATGTCTATGATGTCGAGTTTATGATATCGAGGATCAATCTTTGGGTGGAGTGTTATCCGATTCTGATTCAGAATCAGACCCCTTATCAGACCTGGAAACACCTTCTTCATCCTTCATAGATTTTTTGAAATTTTTAACTGCACCACCAACGTCTCCACCCATATTACGTAATTTCTTTGTGCCAAAGATTAACACGACGATGACGAGGACAATCAGTAACTGCCAAGGGCTAATTCCCATAATGTAAACTCCTATAAACTATAATTAAGTATTTTCTAACGCTACTTATTCGAACTAAATGTACCAGCGTTATTTACTGGCATTACTTACTAGCGTTGTGCTTTTTCTACCAAACCGGATATGCCAAAGCGTTGATTTAGCTCTTCTAAAACATCTTCATGGCTTAAATTTTTCTGCGCCAATAACACCATACAATGAAACCATAAATCAGCAACTTCATGTATTAAATGTTTTGCATCTTCCGATTTTGCAGCCTCAATTGTTTCACTGGCTTCTTCATCGATCTTATCTAGAATTTTCACTAAACCCGATTCATACAGACTGGCCACATAAGACTCATCCGCTTTAGCTGATTTTCGCTGTTCAAGTATCACAGCTAACTTTTGCAAAGTTTCATTGTTATTCATAATTATCTTCTCACCACAATACCTTGCTTTGCCATATAATTTTTAGCTTGTTGGATGGTATATTCACCAAAATGGAATATGCTAGCGGCCAGCACAGCGTCAGCCTTACCTATTGTTACGCCATCGGCCAAATGAGCCAACGTACCGACACCCCCAGAGGCAATAACGGGAATACCAACGGCTTCACTAATCGCACAGGTTAGCTCCAGATCAAACCCTATCTTTGTGCCATCTCTGTCCATACTTGTAAGTAAAATCTCGCCAGCCCCATATTCCTGCATCTTTACCGCCCATTCTAGCGCATCCAGCCCCGTTGACTTGCGCCCACCATGAGTAAATATTTCCCACTTCTTTAGCTCACCCTCCTGACTTACTTGTTTCGCATCAATAGCTACTACAATACATTGTGAACCTACTTTATCACTAGCCTGTTTTACAAATTCCGGATTAAATACAGCTGCAGTATTAATGCCCACTTTGTCAGCACCAGCGTTCAGTAGTGTGCGGATATCCTCGACTTTTCTAATACCACCCCCCACTGTAAGTGGGATAAACACTTCGGTTGCGACCTGTTCAACAACACTTACTATAGTATCGCGATTATCAGAGCTTGCAGTGATATCTAAAAATGTTATTTCATCTGCTCCTTCAGAATCGTAACGCTTGGCGATTTCAACTGGGTCACCTGCATCACGTATATCTACAAACTTAACACCTTTGACAACGCGGCCAGCATCAACATCTAGACAAGGAATAATACGTTTAGCAAGTGGCATGTTTTAAAATCTTTATAGAAATATTCAATACAAAATTACAGAACTACATTTCTGTCACTTGATAAACTTTATTTGAGAAATAGTTATGATTGATAAGAATCAGCAAGCTTTTGTGCATGCTCGAATTCTATGGTGCCTTCATAAAGTGCTCTGCCGACAATTACGCCAACAATACCTTCTTCATCACACTCACATAGGCGTTTAATATCATTTTCATCTGTCACACCGCCCGAGGCGATAACAGGGATATGAATTGCAGCAGAAAGTTCAGCGGTAGATTCTACATTCACTCCTTGCATCATGCCGTCTCTGCTTATATCAGTAAATACAATTGCAGCCACTCCATCTGATTCAAAATGTTGTGCCATATCAATCACGTCATGATGTGATAATTTTGACCAACCATCGATAGCCACTTTGCCATTTTTAGCATCTAAACCAACAATAATGTGGCCAGGAAACTCTAAACATAAATCATTAACAAAGTGTGGGGCACTAACCGCTTTAGTTCCAATAATGACATATTGAACACCAACATCTAAATAGGCCTGCACAGTATCTTCATCACGTATGCCGCCACCTACCTGTATCTCTAAGTCAGGATGGTTATCTGCAATGCTATGAATAATCTCGCGATTAACGGGTCCGCCCGATGTAGCACCGTCTAAATCAACTATATGTAATCTTTTGGCTCCAGCTTCTACCCATCGATCTGCTACGGCTACGGGGTTTTCTGAAAAAACGGTTACATCATCCATGCCACCTTGTCTCAAGCGCACACATTTACCGTCTTTTAAGTCAATTGCGGGTATAACTATCATGATTTAATTAACCGTATTACTGCCGTTCCAGTTTAAAAAGTTATTAAGAAGTTGCAATCCCGCCTGAGCGCTTTTCTCAGGGTGACATTGCATTGCAAAAACATTGTCTTGTGCGATCACAGAAGTAAAGGTAGGGCCATAGCATGTTGTTCCTGCTATTAGATTATCATTTTCAGCCGCTACAAAATAACTATGCACAAAATAAAAGTAACTTGATTCTGAGATGCCTTTCCATAATGGGTGATTCTGCTGCTGTTCGATACAATTCCAACCCATATGGGGAACTTTGAAATGATTCTCACCAGAACCTATCGACAGATGATTACCAAAGTATTTAACACTACCTTTATAAAACCCTAAACAATCAATACCGTCATTTTCTTCACTCATTTGCATCAATACTTGCATGCCCATGCATATACCAAGAAAAGGTTTATGAGTTGCAGTGTCGATGATGGCTGCTTTCAAATCATATTCATGCAAAGCAGACATGCAATCTTTTGCCGCACCCTGACCAGGGAATATTACTTTGTCACTGCTGGTAATTTTATCAGCATCCGAAGTCACAATAATTTTATCTTTCGGCCCAGCAACATGTTCAACCGCTTTTGTAACGGAGTATAAATTACCCATTCCGTAATCAAT
>CAZFEP010000185.1:0-2880 GCA_964517365.1 uncultured Thiotrichales bacterium
TCTTTTAATTTTTCAGCCGCTTCACATGACATAAAGTTATCTGCTACACCCCACATCACCATAGTCGGACAAGTTATTTTACTGTGGTCCACATCGGTATCTGATTGTTGTGGATCGGAAGAAACGCGTATTAAAGACTTGAATCCTGTTATCTCAGGACCTCTACCCCAGAACTGAATATAATTTTGTTTGCAATTTTTATCGGTAAAAGGTGAACCATCATAACTGCCCATGCGCATCAAAGCAGGAAAGCCTGCAACCGCTTGTGGTAATGCCTGCATCAATACTTCGTCCGGTGCGCCATCTAACCCAGCCAGCGCTTCTACTTCACATACTGGCCATTGATCAAAACAGACAGGGTTAATCAATACGAGTCGAGAGATATAGTCACAATATTTGCTTGCAAACACTTGTGCGACACCACCACCATGATCATGAGCCACCAATATAACTTTACCTTTTAACCCTAAGCCATCAATAACCCCTTTCACTGCTTCGGCTTGGTTCATAAACGAATGCTTAAACTTATCTAATGGCATATCTGATTGCCCGTAACCCACCATATCCATCGCAAGGGTTTTGTATTGTGGAAGCTGAGCTTGCACATGCCTCCATAATCTTGCATTGGTAGGAATTCCATGAACCATTAGCAACGTGGTATCACCACTGCCGCTTTCTTCGATGTTTATATTGATTTTTAATCCATCTACCGTTACTTCTTGTTTCATAACTTCATCTCTCCTATTTTAACTTTCTTTTTATGTAATTAGTTTTTTGTAATTTTTATTGTTTCTACTGTAAAGTTTTTAATATCGATCTTGTGTATGCTTTTAAAAAGTCATCGGCATTTTGTGATTTACTCATTACGCACATACCTTGTGCGCTGCCCGTTAATAATTTAGCTAAATCATTAATATTAGTATTTTCTGCCAGGTCCCCAGCATTTTTAGCACGTGCAAGCGCATGTGAGAAAGTCGCTTCCATTTTTTCAAAATAAAATGATACCTTTTTAGCTACCTTCTTATCCTTTGGAACAAGCTCTATCTGTGAATTCATCATCAGGCAGGTAAAATTTCCTTCACAGTCTATTAGAAATTGTTCAAGTGATTCAAAATACTCTTTTATGCCCACCAGCCCATTTTCATAATGATCAATCTGATCCATCCGCTTCAAGAAAACATCATCTCGGTATTTATCCAAAGCTTTAAGATATAAACCGTGTTTACCCCCAAAGGTTTCATAAAGGCTGAACCTGTTCACACCTGCATCTTGGATAAGGTCTTCTACAGAGGTTTTTTTATAGCCTCGGCGCCAAAACAAATGCATGGCACGTTCGACAATATCTTCGTTACGTGGCGTTAATGATTTTAATTTTTGGGCCATTTCTTGTTATAACCTGAATGATTATTCAGATTTTAACAAGTGAAATAATGCTATTGCAAAGTTGTATAGTTTTTAAACAAAAAAAAAGCCCGCTATGAAGCGGGCTCTATACAATCAAATACTTCTAAAAACTATAAGGCTTAAGCCGCAGTCCTCTTAGGAAACATATGACTTCGATTTCCACCTGTAGCTTGTTGTCTGAGTGTTTGATACTCGGGCTTTTGGGTGAATTCTCCTAGAGAAACACCGTCTAAGTAGTTGTAAATCTTAGTACTTAGTTCGTCCCAAATTTGATGAGTAATGCAACGGTCATCAAATTGAATGGAAAGCTCAGATAGCTGTTCTTGCGGTTGAGGCTGAACATTATCATCAATGGAGCTAATGACTTGTGCTATAGAAATTTCATTTGGCGAACGTGACAGGCGATACCCGCCTCCAGGTCCACGCACACCTACCACCAAACCGCTTTTGCGCAATTTGGCGAATAATTGTTCTAAATACGATAACGAAATACCTTGGCATTGGGAGATATCCGCCAATGTTACCGGTTTGTAATTATCATTAATTGATAAATCCATCATTGCAGTAATTGCATGACGCGCTTTTGTTGAGAGTTTCATATTCTTCACCTTCTACCTTGAATGGCATAAATTTGGTTTAGCGAACCAAAACCACTAATCTTGAGGTTATTTTAACACCAACTAGCGAATTGAAAATGTCGACTGAACCAAATTCTTAGAATTATTATTATTCTTAAATATCAACAAGTTACAGCATAATGATAACTTGTTCACTCAATTATGGTACTGGAACTAGCCTTCTCCTGCAATGGTATTTCAACATTTTTAGTAATTAATTGGTTTTTGCCAGAGTTGGCGCCAGTCTGGAAGCTGTGTCCTTGCCGGTCACAGTATGAAAGCCACTTATAAAGGAATCTATTCATCCTCCAACGCTTTAAAAGACTTGGATCTACATCGTGGTTGAATGAATGAAAGTTAGGATCACGGCGTTTGTAAGACTGACTCATGACCTCTGCTTGAAGTGCATCGTAATAAATTCTGATTTTTAAATTTGGGTAGGCTAAAAATCCTTCTATTTCGTCAGCGAAATAGTAAGTCAACGCAATCGTTGATGTGTAGGTTGTTTGCTCTAGCACCTGAAGGTACACATCCATGCCGTTTGTAATTCGAGATACTGCTACTTCAGGGATGTTGTTTTTATTGCCCAACAATTTACGCAAGCGGATATAGTTTCCCTCATACATTTCCATTAGTCCTGAAAATGAATTCGGCAAAGGGGCTGCCAACACCTGGCATGACCTACTTCCTTGTTGGAGGTTTTGTTTCATTTCTCTATTGTGGCATACGTGTCCACTACCTCATGAATTTTTTACGGATTAAATTCTGCGTGTCTTATGCAAAATTATGTTTGCTTAACTTTAGTGTCTCACAAAGTAGCAATTGAGTGAAATTGGTTTTACTTATCGCTAGTATTTTA
>CAZFEP010000186.1:0-2879 GCA_964517365.1 uncultured Thiotrichales bacterium
TGTAGGCTAACTACCCATGTATTTTACTGGGTATTATTTAACCAATTAGTGACTAGGTTCACGCAATGCTCTTAGAAGACGACCATATATCTAGGTGGGTCTACCGACTATCAAATCTAAGGTGTTTTCAGCAAAAGGCTGGCCAACTGCTATTAGCTTTGCAATGCAGCCTCAACTAGTTTTCGTTTTTCATTGCCCACCAAGCAAGCAATAATTTCCAGTGCGAAATCGATCGCTGTGCCTGGACCACGCGAAGTAAGAACATTGCCGTCCTGTTGCACGGCAACACCTGTAATGTTTACCGTCTCGTTATCTAGTGCTTCCAACACGCCCGGATATGCCGTCGCTTTTTTGTTGTCCAACAAACCTGCTGTTACTAGTACTTTAGGTGCAGCACATATCGCTGCAACATAGCGATTATTATCTACAGCCTTTTTTAAAACTTCATGTATACGTGCATCTTCGTTTAAATGGTCTGCTCCTGGCAATCCTCCCGGCAATGCAATCATATCGAACTCTTGATCCATCACTTGTTCTAGCGTGGTATCCGCTATAAGTTTGGTACCCCGTGATGCAATGATTGGCTGATCATTCAAACTTGCTGTAGTGACCTCGATTTCAGCACGACGTAATAAATCAATAATGGTGACTGCTTCTAGCTCCTCACAACCCTGTGCGAGTGGAACTAGTACGTGAGGGAGGTGTGCTTTTTCCATGTTGTTTGTTCTGGATGAGTATTTTTAGAAATTAATTTTTCGGAAAAAGGCTTATTCGAGTTTGCAAGTCTTACTGAACGTGCAGTAGTGATCAGCTCACTTACTGAAACTATTTGTACTTCTTGATTATTAAGCTTGAGAAGTTCTTGTTCGAGAACTGATAGCGTTGCTTGATGAGGATGCCCTATAGCTAAAGCATAGCCCTGTTGTTTTGCAATTTTAATGAGTTGTTTAATTTGTTGTTTAACAAATGCTTTGTCATTTGCATTAGAATCCAGAAACACATCTCTCTTTACACTAGGAATGTGATAACTCTGTGCTGCATCTTCTGCAACCGTTTGGGCGGTTGTTTTACTATCAACAAAAAATAAATGTTCGTCACGGTTTGCAATCGTCTGCATGAGCCACTCCATATATCGGGGGGTGCGGGTTAACAAACTGCCCATATGATTATTGATGCCTTGAGCATGTGGTATTGCATCAATACTTATATCTACCGTGCGTGTGAATTCATGTTTCGACATGCCGAGCCTAAGCCCGCCATGTCCGAGTCGTTCTGATTTAGATGCTTGCATGGGTAAATGCAACATCACTTCTTTACCCTGCTGATGCGCTAACCGCGCTAACTTAATAGAGTGAGGGCGTGCCGGAAGAATGGAACAAGTAATAGGCAGCTTCGAATTGATCACCTGCTTGCCGACTTTTAAGTTATTACCAATATCATCGATAATGATGGCAATCACTGCGGGTTCAGCTGCAACAAAATGCAAAGGGGCGACACTCAGCAGCCCCACTAACACGATGGTTAGTTTGTTTAAAAAATGCATGGGCACGTATGCTTTAGAACTTTTTAGAGCTTGGCCTGCTGTGTTACAGACATCTCTTTCAATATTTTTATTGCTTCTTCCAAAGCGTAGTCTGTTGAATCATCTTTGGTTTGTTTAGGAATCATTACCACTGATTTAGGCTCTCTAGCTTTTTTGTTAGCTTCTTGATGTTCATTCTCAAGATGCCCTTCTAGATCAGCCTCCGAAATTATACTCAGTGCACTGGTTTCTTCATCCGGCGCACCTTCTACTTTTAACAGGATATCTGGGACAATACCTTCACTTTGAATCGATCTACCCAGTGGTGTGTAGTACCTTGCTGTTGTTAACTTGAGTGCTGTGCTGTCATTCAATGGCAGGATTGTTTGTACAGAACCTTTACCAAATGATGTTGTACCTAAAATGGTTGCACGTTCATGGTCTTGCATTGCACCTGCAACAATTTCGGAAGCCGATGCAGAACCTTGGTTAATCAGCACAACTAAAGGCGCACCCTTTAACGAGTCACCCGTGCTTGCTGAATATTTTAATTCTGAATCTTCAACCCGCCCTTCTGTGTAAACAATTAATTCATTATCTTTAAGAAAGACATCAGACACACCCACCGCACCGGTTAAAACACCGCCGGGATTATTGCGTAAATCTAAAACCAACCCTTTCAGTTCGCCTTCGTTTTTCTTTTTTAAACTAGCTAGTGCATCTAACAATCCACGAGTTGTCTTAGACTGGAAATTTGAAATACGTACATAGCCATAATCTGGCTCTAGCACACGATTCCTCACGCTTCGCACACGAATCACATCACGCGTTAACGTCAGTGCAAGAGGAGCATCTTCACCTTCGCGAACTATGGTTAATACAATGTCAGAACCTTTCTTGCCACGCATTAATTTAACGGCTTCTTCCAAAGTCAGACCTTTTACAGACTTGTCATCTAACTTGATAATAAGATCACCTGCTTCAACACCGGCACGATCAGCAGGCGTGTCGTCTATAGGAGCAATGACTTTTACAAATCCATTCTCCATGCCTACTTCTATACCTAAGCCACCAAACTCACCTGATGTTCCAATTTGAAGCTCACGAAATTGCTCTTCATCTAAATAAGATGAATGAGGATCAAGACCTGCCAGCATGCCTCGAATAGCATTTTTTAATAAATCGCTATCATCGACATTAGTTACATAATCTTGTTTGATACGCGCGTACACATCCGTAAAGGTACGCAAATCTTCAAGCGGTAAAGCGGATGCCATTTCTTTGTCTGCCCACACATTGTGAGCCATCGCTAAAGTAAGGCCAATTACCACTCCCCAGATTATTCCAATGTTCAGGG
>CAZFEP010000187.1:0-2847 GCA_964517365.1 uncultured Thiotrichales bacterium
AATGCGCATGGATAAATTAACCAATAATTTCCAGCTTGCTTTGCAAGATGCGCAGTCTATGGCGGTTGGAAAAGATCATCAGTTTATTGAACCTGCGCATTTGATGGCTGCAATGTTGGCCCAAGAAAATAGTGCAGTAGCAAATTTGTATCTGCGTGCTGGTGCAGATGTAAATATTATTAAACAAAAAACACAAGATATCATCGAACGTCTGCCGAGTGTGTCGGGTACTGCGGGTGATGTGCATATATCAAATTCACTAAGTAATTTGTTAAATATAACTGATAAAATATCCCAACAAAGCGGGGATGATTATATTGCCTCAGAAATGTTTGCACTTGCAGCACTAGAAGATAAAGGTGAATTGGGAAACCTGCTAAAGCAGTCTGGTATTAATATAAAACAACTAACTGCAGCGCTAGAAAGAATGAGGGCAGGAGAAAGTGTGAATGATCCTAATGCTGAAGAAACCAGGCAAGCTTTAGATAAATATACAATTGATTTAACGAGACGTGCTGAGCAAGGTAAGCTTGACCCTGTGATTGGTCGTGATGATGAAATTCGTCGTGCGATACAAGTATTGCAACGTCGTACTAAAAACAATCCTGTATTAATTGGTGAGCCAGGTGTGGGCAAAACCGCTATTGTAGAAGGTCTGGCTTTACGTATTGTTAATGGTGAGGTTCCTGAAGGAATAAAAAATAAAAAGCTTCTCTCATTGGATTTAAGTGCGTTAATAGCAGGTGCGAAATTTCGAGGAGAGTTTGAAGAGCGTCTTAAAGCTGTTTTAAATGAATTGTCTAAGCAAGAAGGACAAATTATTTTATTCATTGATGAACTTCATACCATGGTCGGTGCGGGAGCCGCAGAAGGTGCCATGGATGCAGGTAATATGCTTAAGCCCGCACTGGCGCGTGGTGAATTGCATTGTTTGGGTGCCACAACGTTAGATGAGTATCGGCAATATATTGAAAAAGATGCAGCATTAGAGCGTCGATTCCAAAAAATTATTGTTGATGAACCTAGTGTCGAAGATACCATTGCTATTTTGCGTGGATTGAAGGAGCGCTATGAGGTGCATCATGGTGTTGATATAACAGACCCTGCCATTGTAAGTGCAGCTATGCTTTCGCATCGTTACATTTCAGATCGACAGTTGCCAGATAAGGCCATAGATCTTATCGATGAAGCTGCATCACGTATTCGAATGGAAATTGATTCCAAGCCTGAATCAATGGATAAGTTAGATCGTAAGCTCATTCAACTAAAAATTGAACGTGAAGCACTTAAAAAAGAATCTGATGACGCTTCAAAAAAGCATTTAGATGAGCTGGAAATTGAAATACAAAAACTTGAAAAAGAATATGCTGATTTAGATGAAGTTTGGCGCTCAGAAAAAAGTACTCTGCAAGGTTCGCAAGAGATTAAAGAAGCGCTTGAGCAAGCAAGGTTGGATTTAGAGGCCGCGCATAGAGCGAGTGATCTTTCAAGGATGTCTGAGCTTCAATATGGAAAAATTCCTGAATTGGAAAAAAAGCTACAAGCAGCAGATGAGGTGAAGACCACTGAGAACAAATTATTACGCAATAAAGTTACCGATGCCGAAGTTGCAGAAATCGTTGCGCATTGGACAGGAATACCGGTTACCAAGATGCTAACCGGTGAGCGCGAGAAACTATTGGAAATGGAATCTGCGTTACGTAATAGAGTGGTCGGTCAGGATGAAGCGATCCAAGTAGTATCTGATGCGGTTCGTAGGTCGCGGGCGGGAATCTCAGATCCTAAGAGACCTAATGGGTCATTCCTATTTTTGGGCCCCACGGGGGTAGGTAAAACAGAGTTAACCAAAGCACTAACAGAGTTTTTGTTTGATAGTGAAGATTCACTGATTCGAGTCGACATGTCTGAGTTTATGGAAAAACATTCTGTCGCCCGTTTGATTGGAGCGCCACCAGGATATGTAGGCTATGAAGAAGGTGGTTATCTAACTGAGGCTGTACGTCGCAAACCGTATAGTGTGGTCTTATTGGATGAAATTGAAAAAGCACATCCAGATGTTTTTAATATTCTTCTTCAAGTGCTCGATGATGGTCGATTAACCGATGGACACGGCCGTACAGTGGACTTTAAAAATACAGTGATCATCATGACTTCAAATTTAGGCAGTGATTTGATTCAGGAGTTATCTAACGATGATGATTACATGAAAATGAAATCGGCAGTTATGGAAGTTGTAGCAGCAAGGTTTAGGCCTGAATTTATCAACCGTATTGATGATGCGATTGTATTTCATCCCCTCGCGCAGCAACATATCCGTGCGATTACTGAAATTCAGTTACAGCAATTACAAGTAAGATTGAATGACCGCGACATTAAGTTAATTTTCTCAGATGCCTCTTTAGATAAATTAGCCGAAGCTGGCTTTGATCCTGTGTATGGTGCGCGGCCTTTAAAGCGTGCTATTCAAGAGTTGGTTGAGAACCCACTTGCACAATCACTTTTGTCGGGTGATATCCAAACTGGTGGAACAGTACGTGTTGATACCAGCGGAGATAAGCTGAGCTTTAATTATAATTCTGATTAGTTTGTTAAGAATTTTGAAAGGAACAATTTTATATTGTTCCTTTCAAAAACATCACTACATTAATACCTTAAATTGATATGTTGTCCTTTGCGATTTAGACGATTATCTATTCGGTCACCCTTGCGATCTAGATAATTGTTAATACGGTCACCTTTTCTAGCTAAGTGATTGTTGGCAATATTGCCTTTGTGTTCTAATCGTTTAGCTAAGTTATCCTTACCTGCGTCATGCGCTCGATCGGCTTTTCTGTCGAATCTATTTTC
>CAZFEP010000188.1:0-2800 GCA_964517365.1 uncultured Thiotrichales bacterium
ATTTGTTTTGAGATCTCAGAGGTAATATCAAAAACCTTAAAATCAAACTCAGTGGGATCCAAACCTAATGCTTCATATAATTGAGGTCGCGTATGATCGCGTATGTACATAGTCGCGTAAACCGCTAGCAGAAAGAACCGAACCCAATAAACATTCAAACCTTTTACCAAATGCGGATTCGATTTCATCATTAATGCAAAAGCTTCACCATGACGATACTCATCATTGCACCATTCTAAAAATCTTTTAAATATTGGATGAAAACATTTATTTGGATTGCGCTCTAAATGCCTGAAAATTGTTATGTAACGAGCATAACCAATTTTTTCTGAGAGATACGTTGCGTAGAAAATATATTTTGGCTTGAAGTAAGTATACTTTTTGGCACGCTTAAGAAAGCCCAAATCTACTGCAATGCCCATGTTTTTTAAGGATTTGTTAATAAATCCGGCATGACGCGCTTCATCTCTGGTCATATAAGCCATTAATCTTTTAATATCGGGATTTTCTGATCGATCACGTATCTCTTGATACAACACACAACCTGAATACTCTGCGGTTATTGAGCTAACCAGAAAATCTTGAAATTCTTTGTATAAAGAATCTGATATAGGTTTAAATTCGTTATCAAAATCAACTTCTCGGGTGAAATGATCATGATTTTCATCACGCTCAAATTCTTGCATCATTTCTTCCCACTCTGCTCTTACTGGGGTTACATCCAGTTTATCCAAAGCTTTGTAGTTAGTTGTATAAAATCTTGGGCTTAGAAGACTTTCCGTCTTCGCCATCTTTGTAGAATCATTCGCATCTAGAGAAGCGGCTGTACTTGTATTCATTTAACTACCCTCAATCGTAAATTTGAGCTCAATTTAAAGCACCACAAAACACTCTTAAATCATTTTAATTTCTGGCCCAGTTTCTAGCTTTATTGTTCACCCACTATAAACCTAATACGGCCCATGTGTAAGAATAATTTTACACTTTTTTTGTCAAAAATATTAGACTTTATTAAAATACTTGCATCTATTTATGAAATTGTTAGAAACTGCGCTAAGAAAGCAAACAAATACTAAAAATAAAAACAATTCTAGCCATTAAATTACTGATATATATAGAAATATTATTTTATTGGTTAATATTTATACGGCAACCTGAATGGAGACAAATATGCTTTATCACCTAAGCTACGCTAGTAACCAAGCCGATGATTTAACCTCTTCAGATCTTCGAGAAATTTTGGAAGTCGCACGAAGCACTAATGAGAAAAACGACGTAACAGGCCTGTTATTGCATCGTGACAAATCATTTATGCAGGTATTGGAAGGTGATGAAAAAACCGTAAAAGATTTATATTCACAAATTGCTGGAGATGCTCGACACAAAGATGTTGAGATTTTATTCTCTGAACCCGTAGAAAAACGAGAGTTCTCGGATTGGTCCATGGCGTTTACCGAGCTTGATGACGTAACTATCAGTGAGATACCAGGCTTTTCAGATTTTCTTATTGATGACACTCAGCCACGTAAATTTTTAGAAGATCTATCCCGATCAAAACGCACATTACTATTATTTCGCGGCATGAACTAAAACTAAGCTTTCAAACAAGAGAGCTACGCAATAAAACTAATCAAAAATTTATTTAATAATTAGCTTCCCCAGAAAGCATCAAGCGCCGTAAAGGTTTTACTTTGCTGCTCCCAATGTGGAATTCCTAACGTGGGTTTAATGCGCACAACAGTCCAGTTGTTATGATGACTAAGTAAATCAGGAAGTAAATCAAACGACACATTCGGATCCTGATCATACAAAACCAAAACCGGTGTGGTTAACTTTTCATATAACGCTTGGCAGGCATTAGTCGTAAACAATTGCCCAGACAAAAAATAGAAAGGCGCATGCTTTGCCCCTGGTTGGCGGGACATTAAATAAGCATATTCAACCATTTCTTTTGGTGCATCTGTTACAAAGTTTCGATTTAAAAAATATCGAATACTAAGTTTATTGGTTAGCAACCTGTAGATTCCATCTCCCCAGGGCGTTTTACTGAGTACCCGACGAATTTTTTCGCCGCGACTTTTACTTGGAAACTCTCTAACAGACATTCCAGTTGGCGAAATAAATACCATGGAGTTAGCTATTTTAGGGTCACTTAAAACGGCTCGTGCTGAAAACTCCGCACTAAGCGAAAACGAGACCAGGTCAACCGGTGCTTGCACGATGGTAGTGATGAATTCTTCTATAACTTGAGAGAAAAATTCTGGAGAATAAACACGATCATTGCGTTCAGAACTACCAAACCCTGGTAGGTCAATAGAATAAACAGGCCTTTCACTACGATAATGATCAAATAACGGCTTCATTTCAAAGGAACTCGGCACCGCATTCACACTGTGCACCAGCACCAAAGGTGTACCGGACTTTTCCGTGTCTGAATAATAACTTACTCTGCAGTTATGACTAGTAAACTCGCTACGAGTAGCAGAAAGGGCATCTTGCATAAATAATTATCCTTACGTACTTGACTTCATTAATTTTAAATACTCAGGCCTAACCATATGCTATTGAAATTGCCGTGGTGCATTTAAGGTTTTCAAACACTGAAATTTGAAAGATTTTACTCTACTATATTGATAGAATTAGCTAGGCTACCATAACTGGCACGCCTGCAAACTGAAAACTGAACGTATAACAATAATAAACTCCACATCATGCCATTAGCCTTTCCATTTTCCGCAATCGTAGGTCAAGAAGAAATGAAACTTGCACTTATGATCGCTGCAGTCGATCACACCGTTGG
>CAZFEP010000189.1:0-2787 GCA_964517365.1 uncultured Thiotrichales bacterium
GAGATATTTTGGACAGGTGGACATTGCTCACTAGAGCGTGATACAAAAACAAAAATAGCGCGACGGCTAATTGGCCTCATCGCAGAACGTTACGCAAGCACAGATATAAGAAGCAATGTCACAGTACTCAAAAACGCAAAAGACAGAAGTCAGAATACTCGATAGCCGAATTGGCAAAGAAATCCCACTGCCTACTTATGCTACTACCGGATCGGCTGGCATGGATTTACGTGCTTGCCTGGATGAAGCTATTTCCATTTCACCGGGTGAAACCATACTCATCCCAACGGGCATCTCGATATACATCCAAGACCCGGGGCTTGCAGCCACTATTTTGCCGCGCTCTGGGTTAGGCCATAAACATGGCATCGTACTCGGTAATCTAGTTGGGCTGATTGATTCAGATTACCAAGGACCCTTGATGGTATCGCTATGGAATCGTGGTAATGAACCATTTGATATACAGGTTGGTGATCGTATTGCGCAGCTAGTCATTGTGCCAATCGTGCAAACAGAATTTCAAATTGTAGATGAATTCACGGCTACCGATCGCGGTGAAGGTGGCTTCGGCCACACCGGTAAAACATAATTATCAATACATACATTTGTTACTTTTTAAGTTTCTAAATTATTTCACAATCAATGAGTAGTTAACATTATCTTATGAATATAGATCCTCATATTTTTCGTGCTTATGACATCCGTGGCGTTGTTGAAACTGCATTAAAACCTGAAGTAGTAAAGCTGGTTGGGCAAGCACTGGGTACGTTATATCCAAATAGTAAAACTGTCGTAGTAGCTAGAGACGGTAGAAATTCCAGTAAAGAATTAGTCGATAGCTTAAGTTTGGGCTTGCAGGCAAGTGGCTGCAAAGTGGTAGATATTGGCCAAGTGCCAACTCCCGTATTGTATTACGCCACACATAAACTAGGCACGGGTGCTGGAGTCATGGTTACTGGCAGTCACAATCCTCCTGAATATAACGGTTTAAAAATGGTAATGGATGGCAAAACACTTCATGGCGAAGACATTCAAACCATTTACCAATGCATCATAAACAACAAGCTCATTACAAAAACAGGCAACATTGAAGAACAAGAATTATTAGATACATACATTTCAAGAATAACTTCCGATATCAAACTGGCACGACCACTGCGTATTGGCATTGACTGTGGCAATGGTGTCGCGGGTCCCGCCGCACTTACACTTTTTAAATCGCTTGGCTGTGAAATTTTTGATTTGTTTTGTGATGTAGATGGAAATTTCCCTAATCATCACCCAAATCCGAGTGATGCGAAAAACTTAGAAGATTTAATTTCTTGTGTGCATGAAAATAAACTGGATGTTGGTCTAGCCTTTGATGGTGATGGTGACCGCGTAGGGGTAATCGATAACAAAGGTGGTGTGTTATGGGCAGATCGTCAGATGATGCTCTATGCCCGCGATGTGTTATCCAGAAAGCCAGGGGCAAAAATAATTTTTGATGTGAAATCCTCAAGGAATTTAGCCACAGTTATTGAAGAAGCAGGTGGTGAAGCCATTATGTGGAAGACAGGGCACTCTTTCATTAAAAACAAGATGGCAGAAACGGGCGCAGAATTAGCAGGTGAAATGAGCGGCCATATCTTTTTCAAAGAACGTTGGTATGGCTTTGATGATGCACTATATAGTGCAGCCCGTTTACTTGAAATAGTTTCAAATCAAGATTTATCTTCTAGCGAACTGTTTGCAACTTTGCCAAATTCACTTAGTACACCTGAGATTAATGTGCATTTCGATGAAGATGGCGCACAACATGATTTTATGAAAAAATTTGCTAGTGCTGTTGAATTACCGAATGCAAAAATTACCACCATTGACGGCATACGTGCAGATTATGATAGCGGCTGGGGACTCGTTCGAGCCTCTAATACAACACCCTCTTTAGTGATTCGATTTGAAGCGGATACTGAAAGTACCATAGAAAATATCAAAGATGATTTTCGTCAACAAATGTCTAAAACAGACGCAAGTATAAAATTACCTTTCTAAGTTTATTTTTTTCACGAGAGTCTATCAATTCAAAATGAGCCTGATCTGAATGGAACCGAGCAGTGCAAATACTATTGCTAGAGTATTGACCGAAGCTCTACCTTACATTCAAAAGTTTTCGGGTAAAACAATCGTTATAAAATATGGTGGCAACGCCATGATTGATGAAGACTTGAAGAGTAGTTTTGCACGCGACATCGTGTTACTAAAGCAAGTTGGCATCAATCCAGTAATTGTTCACGGCGGTGGTCCACAGATAGGACAAACACTGGAGAAACAAGGTATCCAAACAGAGTTCATTGATGGCATGCGTGTTACGGATGACAAAACTATGAACATTGTGGAAGAAGTTCTAGGTAAAGTAGTTAATCAAGAAATAGTCAAACTCATTACTCAACATGGTGGACATGCCCAAGGTTTAATGGCCAAAGAGCATGGGATAGTACACGCAGAGCGTTTAAAAATAACACGCCATAATGTAGAACTTAACAAAGATGATATTTTTGATTTGGGTCATGTTGGCCAAGTAACTGATGTTAATCCAGCTTATCTTCTACAATTAACTGAAGATAATATTATCCCTGTGATTGCTCCAATAGGCTTAGGTGAAGGTGGAGAATCTTTAAATATTAATGCAGATTTTGTAGCAGGTAAAATTGCTGCCGCATTACTGGCTGAAAAGCTTATCTTGTTAACCAATACACCCGGCGTACAGAAAAACGGTAAGCTTGTAACCGGCTTAAAAAACGATGC
>CAZFEP010000190.1:0-2763 GCA_964517365.1 uncultured Thiotrichales bacterium
GAGTCGTCTAGTAAGAGTGAGGTGGTTTTATTGCCTAAACCGATACCGCCACTGCAGCCGAGAATTCGTATTTTCATTAGTTAGTAATATTCAAAATCCTAATGATGCTATCATTGCTAATAACGTAGAAATGTCTAACCGATCTCAATTTAATTAGCTGTCATGGGTCTGGGATAATTAAGACATACGAAAGGTATTTATTACAAACTTAGCCGATTTCATGTGGCATTACTCTCATTTCACAATACAATTAGTTACAGCAGAATGATTGCTTTGATATGTCAAACTTACTGAAATACAGCACTATCTTTTTCTATGCAGCCACTTTTATAGTGCTGTTATGGCGATCACATCGATCACCAAATACCGTCACAGATAAAGCCAGCACGGAAAATACCGAAACCTCAGACAAACGTGGCTTAATGCTCATGACCTGGGCCATCGCTTGCTCACTACATTCATTCCATGTTTACCCAGATATCTTTACAGAGCAAGGGTTGAATCTTAGATTTTACAGTGTCGTGTCACTGGTTTTATTTATCATTTCAACGCTTGTGCTCGTTCTTTCTATAAAAAAGAATAGAGAATTTATTGGCCTATTTCTTTTGCCCATGGTGATAGCAGGCATCGCATTAACTATTTTTAATCCCGAGATACGTATTGCGGCAACGAATATACGCGGCTTACAGTTTCACATTATTTTTTCATTGTTTGCTTTTAGTGTACTTACCATATCTGCGATTCAATCAATTCTATTATTTAACCAAGAAAAACAACTTCGAAATGCAAAATTCGATGGCATGGCACGCTCAATGCCTTCACTCTATGACTCAGAAAACTTTTTATTTCAGACTATTACGACTGGTTTTATTCTGCTTTCTATTGCCCTGATTAGCGGATTCATGTTTTTAGAAAACATGTTCCAACAACAAGTAGTTCACAAAACAATATTATCCATTTTAGCCTGGCTACTGTTTGCAGTGTTGTTATGGGGGCGCTGGAAATTTGGCTGGCGTGGCCAAATGGCAGTTCGCTGGACACTGGGCGGCTTTGCTTTTCTTATTCTGGCCTATTTAGGCAGTAAGTTTGTCCAAGAAATAGTACTGCACAGGTTTGCCGAGCTTCCTGTCTCTTGACAAACTACCGCATGCAGCGGTTAATAGCCTTATCTTTATTACCGGAGGGTCAACACGACCTTGGACGAATACTCGATAGGCACGCTATTTATAGTGTTACTGGTTTTATTTATTCTCTCTGCTTTCTTTTCAGGCTCAGAAACAGCATTAATGGCCTTGAACCGTTATCGCTTACGTCATTTAGCAAACGATGGCCATCGCGGTGCACAAAAGGCTGAAAAGTTATTAGAAAATCCTGACCGACTCATCGGCCTAATTTTACTTGGCAACAATGTTGTCAATATATTAATTGCCCAACTTGCTGCGTTTATCGGTTACCGCTGGCATGGTGAACTTGGGATATTCATTGCAACCACAATATTAATTTTTGCTGTGTTAATTTTTGCAGAGCTCACCCCAAAAACATTAGCGGCCCTGCATAGTGAAAAAATAGCCTTTCCTGCAGCGATCATATATACACCTTTGTTAGTTATTACCTATCCATTTGTTTGGTTTATAAATTTAGTTGCGAATTCACTGCTACGTTTGTTTGGTGTGAATGTAAAAGACAGCGCGCTCACCACCCTGTCTCATGAAGAGTTACGTACCGCGGTAAATGATAAAGGCACCGTAATTTCTAGCGAACATCAACAAATGTTATTAGGTGTTTTAGATCTCGAGCAAACCACGGTTGAAGATATCATGATCCCTAAACACGAGATTGTTGGTATTGATCTCGATGATGACTGGGAAGATATCATTGACCAATTAAAAAACATCTCCTACACACGAGTGCCTGTATTCAGAGAAAGCATGGATAATGTTGTAGGTTTTTTACATCTAAGAAAATTTATCATCAATATAATTGACAGAGACTTGGAACGAGAAGATTTAGAAAAAGTGATTCGTGAACCCTACTTCACTCCTGAAGGCACCCACCTCAAAAAATTGCTATATGAATTCCAAGGTAAAAAACGGCGCTTAAGTTTAGTGGTAGATGAATTTGGCGATATACAAGGCTTAGTCACGCTGGAAGATTTACTTGAAGAAATTGTTGGTGAATTCACCAATGACCCTGCTGATCACTATGAAGAAATTCATCCACAGAAAGATGGCACGTTTATGATTGAAGGTAGCGCCCATGTGCGTGATATCAATAAAGCACTCGCCTGGAAGCTTCATGCTGACGGACCAAAAACTATTAATGGCTTAATTTTAGAGCATATGCAATCCATTCCTTTCCCTGGCACCAGTGTTTTAATCGATGGTTACCCTATAGAGGTTGTGCAAATTCAAAATAATGCGGTGCGCACAGTACGCATTAGTCCTCGCCTGCCTCAACATGACCAAGTTGCTTAACCAGCCTTTCTCAACAAGCCAAAAATAACCTCTACTAACTCCATACATACGATCTAGAAAAGATCTAGTACACTCAACACATGGCAAAAGAACTCAGCTATGTGTGCACAGAATGCTCTGGACTATTCTCTAAATGGATGGGCCAATGTTCCGAGTGTGGCGCATGGAATTCAATTGAAAAACAAGCCGCTGTGTTCCAAAAACAAAAAGCGAGTTCATTTTCAGTTAACGGTGCAGCAAATGAAATTCAAGCCATAAACGACGTTACCTGTGAGACACATGCCCGCAT
>CAZFEP010000191.1:0-2763 GCA_964517365.1 uncultured Thiotrichales bacterium
TTAACTGTAATATTAAATGGTGTTGCATTATGGAAACAAGAACCTCGGCATTCAGCTAAAACAAACACTACTCATGAAAAAGATCATAGTTTTCGTGATGCATGGCGAAGTTTCTGTTTGGGCACAAACACAAAACGCAGACTTATCATTATTGGGCTTGGCACCATGGCATTTGGTATGGCTGACATCTTGCTAGAGCCTTTTGGCGGACATGTCCTCAATCTAAGTGTTAGCGCAACTACAAAACTCACTGCAATACTGGCTGCAGGCGGTTTACTCGGATTTGCATATGCATCTAATGCAAGCACAAGAGGAACAAATGCTTATAAAGTAGCTCGAAATGGTGCACTAATAGGAATTCCTGCCTTTATCTGTGTAATAGCAGCAGCACCATTACATCTACCCATTTTATTTTTAGCTGGAAACTTTCTTATAGGTTTTGGTGGCGCATTATTTGCACACGGCACCTTAACTGCAACTATGAATCACGCACCTAGCCATCAAGTCGGGTTGGCTTTGGGTTCTTGGGGTGCAATGCAAGCCACTGCTGCAGGTTTAGGTATAGCAGCAAGTGGAATTATTCGAGACTTAGTGAATGCAATGCAACCTGCAGCAATTATTCCTGAGTTGGGCAGCATCGCCAATGGTTATATTTCGGTTTACGTAATTGAAACTTTACTTTTAGTGTTAACCGTAATGATTACATTACCTCTAATTCGAAATGAACTTAAAACTCGTAGCCTTGAGTCAAGTACTTTTTGTGGCAATGCAAAAATACCAAAACCAAATAATTCCTAAAAACCAACAATAAATATTATGATGAAAGATATCACTATGAACCAACTTTCCATTCTAGAACATCCAAACCCAAAACTTAATCAAGTGTCAGCAACAGTTGAAACCTTTGACAAAGACCTAAATAAACTTATTAATGATTTGTTTATAACGTTAGGCAAAAGTGAAGGGATCGGTATATCTGCACCTCAAATAGGAATAATGCAACGCGTTTCAATTGTCCATGTGCCAGACGACGAATACGGTGCATGTACGTATGTAAACCCCAGCATCTTAACCAAATCTGCACCAGGCATAGTGGAAGAGAGTTGTTTGTCTGTACCCGGTATTACAGGGAACGTAATTAGGTCAACACAAATACGTGTACAAGCATTCGACGCACAAGGAAATAGTTTTGAAAAAGACCTTACAGGTATGCACGCAGTGTGCTTGCAACATGAAATCGATCATTTGAATGGCAAGCTTTTCATTGAGCGGTTATCTTGGCTTCATCGTATGAAGCTAAATTATAAGTTTAAAAAACAACTTAAAGCAGCATAAAAGCACTTATTAAATTTTAATGCCTAGCAAAAGGTGCAAGCAATTTTATTGCATGCATGTATAAAATACCGTTCTCAAATTTATTTTGATTTACTATTTAGATAATTCCACCAGGTAAAAAACTAATATAAATATTGGCAAGATAAAAAAGAACCCTAAACTTACATAATAGCCACGCGCTTGAGTGGCCTTATCATAATGAATTCGCTCCCCATCAGGCATTCGTATTTTTATGCATTTGTTTTTAATTCCATAAAACGCATAACCATAACAACCTATAAAAGAAACTATTACCATTAAACCCAGCATATTCTTTAATTCACATTCATCACATTGACAATTAAAAATGTATACCTAGAACTTCCTTACTACAACTCTATAGCGATTAATCGGCAATATAATATTGATAGAACAAAATGTCTCGACTAATAATTTAGATATATTGATGATAAGGAGAATATCCTTATCCAAACAACCAACTAGTGTGCTAGATAAAATAAGTTAGGACATATTTTCGTAAAAACATCTCTCAGCGTTAAATGAGTATTGAGATTTCAGTTTTATATCTGACAATGTTTTATGCGTGGGTGCATTTATCTCGCAAAACACAAATGCAATGATAAGACGTTATCGTAATCAACCACGAACATATTTATGAGATAACACAACAAATAAAAAAGCCCCATTACATTTGCAATGAGGCTTTAGTGTTTGATGCCTGACAATGTCCTACGATGTGCTGAAGCACAAGTGCCGTGTAGGCCAAGGATGGCCAAGAACGGCATCGAGCAGCGAAAGTTAGTGTCCATAAACAAAAAAACCCCAGCACTAAAAAGTACTGAGGTTCTAATTTGATGCCTGACAATGTCCTACTCTCGCATGGGGAGACCCCACACTACCATCGGCGATACGCCGTTTCACTTCCGAGTTCGAGATGGGATCGGGTGGTACCAACGCTCTTTGGTCACCAGGCAAACTGGTTGAACTTAGCGAAAATAAATTTCAATTTGAAATAAAAATCATTAAGTTCTAATTTTGGATTGTAACTAGGTATACAAGTATAGACTTGTCTTGCCAAGAAATTATTCTTAGAACACTCTTGGTCTTCAACTTATTCATAAACCACTCAATTCGCTTGAGTGTTATATGGTCAAGTCGCACGGGCAATTAGTACTGGTTAGCTTCACACATTACTGTGCTTCCACACCCAGCCTATCAACCTTGTAGTCTTCAAGGGCCCTTCAGGGGAATTAAATTCCCAGTGAGATCTCATCTTGGGAGAGGCTTCCCGCTTAGATGCTTTCAGCGGTTATCCCTTCCGAACATAGCTACCCGGCAATGCCACTGGCGTGACAACCGGAACACCAGAGGTTCGTCCACTCCGGTCCTCTCGTACTAGGAGCAGCTTCCCTCAAATCTCAAACGCCC
>CAZFEP010000192.1:0-2744 GCA_964517365.1 uncultured Thiotrichales bacterium
TAGAACCCACCCAGATGACTATAAATATCACATGATTGTGTATATTTTTCACGAGCAAAACTTGGTGGAGCAATCACAGCAAATCCATTTTCAGCTAAAAAATCTAGGCGTCGAATTGTGCCCGGCCAAAATCCAGAGCAGCCATGTAAATAAATTATCGTGGGCTGCTTTTTTAAATTTTTTAAAAGATGGTTATCTAATGTAGCGATAGTACTCTTTATATACTTTCCATTTTCAACTGGAATCCTTACAAAACTTGCCTGCCATACTCTCTCTAATTCTTTTGGATTATTCCAATCCTTACTCGACATTTTAGAAACTGAAGTAAACTTCTTTCCAGAATTTCCTAAATGCCCATACGAATGAGAACCAGAGCCTTGTGCACAAGCTAACAGAGCACTCATGCAAATGAACATTATAAATAAATTAAGCAGTTTGATGCTGACCATATAATTTTGAATATAAGCCATTTGCATTGATCAGTTCCTCATGCCCACCTTGTTCAGTAATCTTTCCATCCTCAAACACATACACCGTATCCGCTTGTTTAACTGCACTTAAACGATGCGCAACGATAATTATAGTGCGGCCTTCTAGAAATTCTGCTAACGCTATATGTAATTTTGCTTCTGTCTCTGCATCAAGTGCTGAAGTAGCTTCATCTAAAATAACGACTTGCGGGTTAGTTAAGGCCATTCTAGCAATGGCTATGCGTTGCCGCTGACCACCAGACAGACGTATACCGTCTACGCCAATTAAACTATCTAAACCTCTGGGCATTTCCTCAACGACTTCTTTAATCTGTGCAACCTCCAACACCCGCCATAAAGCTGCATCAGGCATATCTCTGCCTAATGTTAAATTCATTCGTACGGTATCGTTGAATAAAGCCGGATGTTGCAACACACAAGCCACATGCTCTCTCACCACATCCATACCAATTTTTGATACCGGAACATTATCAAATTTAATTTCTCCAAAAAGTGGTGGGTACAATCCAAGTAACACTTGAACTAATGTTGATTTACCTCCACCACTTGCCCCAACCAAGGCTACTTTCTCACCCGCTTGGATTACAAGATTAACACCATCTAAAATATATGGGCCGTCACCATAGGCAAATTTAATATTATCCACTTGCACGCTAACCGCATGTTTATCCCTAAATGGGTTTTCAATATGTGGATACTGTGGCTCTCTAGGTAAATGCAATAACTCATTAATTCGTCCTAACGCAGCCTTAGCTCCATAAAAAGAATACTGGATACTTAATGCCTCTTGCACAGGACCCATCATGAACCAGAGATAACCAAACACTGCAATCATTTCTCCAATACTTAAATCAGTTACTAGCACCATGGCCATTCCGAGCGCTCGGAAAATATCAAAGCCTACTAAAAATACTGAGAAAGATAAGCGATTGGCTGCATCACTTTTCCATGAGAATGCAGCAGAATGTTCTTTTAATTCTTCTGCATTTTTCCTTACACGATTTAAATAATATGTCTCTCGATTACTAGCACGTATCTGCTGGATACCATCCAGGGTCTCTGTCAATGATTGCTGGAATTTCTCAAAAGACTTATTTTCTTTTTTCTTAAGCTCTTTTACCTTCTTGCCAATCAACATAGTGATGTAAATCACCAAAGGATTGATAAACAATATAAATAGTGCAAGTTGCCAATGCAGCCATATCAATACTGCAGCAACACCAACAATAGTTAATACGGCTACTAGAAATTTACTTACCGTTTCACCTGCAAATTGATCAACTGTATTCAGGTCCGTAACAAACTTTGAAGAAACTGCACCACCACCCAATGTTTCATACTCGGACATTGCTACTGACTTCAGCCGGTTAAGCAATTGATAGCGAATTCGATAGATAATATCTTTCGCAATGCCAACAAATATTTTGGTTTGCCAAACATTTAAAAACAAATACGTTACACGCAATACAATGCATATCGCGGTTAAGACTGTTATGTATAGAAAAGGTGTATGCAATGACTCCGGGAAGAACCTACCTACTGCCGCAACGACCTTACCTGGCTTATCTAATAAAACCTCATCAATCAAGAGCGGAATGAGTAATGGTACAGGTATGCTAGCCAACACAGCGAGAACCGCAATGATGTGCGCTTTTACTAACTCGCGCTTATGCTTAAGCGCCATATTTAACACATGGCGCACAGTGTATCTTTCAGGTGCAGGTTCTATGCTGCTTTCAGGATCCTGATCGATACTTTTTATTTCCGCCATACAGGATAAACTTGCTAAGACTCTTTAGAACCTTCTTCTTTGATTGAAGCATCTTTCTGTTCAGAGCCTTCTTCTTGACTCTGCTTTTCTATGTCAGCTCTTACTTGATCCATATCCAGAGATCTAGTTTTATCAATAATATCCTCAAGTTGTGCTGGCGGTAAGGCACCGGCTTGTGAATATAGTAATATTTGTTCTCGAAAAATCATTAACGTGGGAATAGAACGAATGTTGCATGCTTGAGCTAACTCTTGCTGCTCCTCAGTATTCACCTTTGCAAATACAACATCTTCATGATTCTCCGAAGCCGCTTCAAAAGTAGGCGCAAATGATTTACATGGCCCACACCATGACGCCCAAAAATCGATAATGATCGTGTCATTTTTCTCTACGGTATCGTTAAAGTTATCCTTAGTCAGGGCAATCGTTGCCACAATTTTCTCCTTTAATTATAGAAATTTTGAATCTTGCATCGCTTCTTT
>CAZFEP010000193.1:0-2726 GCA_964517365.1 uncultured Thiotrichales bacterium
AAAATACGAATTCAAAATATGATTTGATATGGCTTTTTTGCACAGCGTACTAACAATTTAATTATTGCCTGTAGTACACAAACGAGATCATAACAATCTAAAGCATGGGCAGCAAATTTATAACTTCTCGTTTTTATTGCCTTTTTTGCCAATCAATCATTCAGTCTGTCAAAAGGTCATAAGTTCGTCCATGAGCGGTTCAGTATGAAAAACATGGCATCTACCCAAAAGATCGACACAGCCAGGGATGGTCAACGAATAGACAATTTCTTGTTTACACGATTAAAAGGTGTGCCAAAAGGCCTGATTTATCGTTTATTACGAACTGGCAAGATTCGTGTCAATGGTAAGAAAGTTAAACAAACCTATCGTTTGCAAGAAGATGATGAGGTAAGAATCCCTGATATTTCAGTTTCAGACTCTACGACCCCGGTCATTAATGAGCGTATTAAACGTCAAATTGAGGACTCTTTTTTATTTGAAGATGAGAATATTCTGGCGATCAATAAACCAGCGGGACTTGCGGTACACCCCGGATCTAAGATTTCTTATGGGGTGATAGAAGTGTTGAGAGCCATTCGTGCAGATGCACCTTACCTAGAATTGGTGCATCGTCTAGATCGTGAAACCAGTGGCTGTCTACTCATTGCAAAGAATAAGCATAGTTTAAATGCGCTGCATGACTTATTTCGTCGTGAAGCGGTACATAACGAAGTAGAAAAAATGTATACATTGCTCGTCAAAGGTCGATGGAATTTAGGTGAGAAGGTGATCGATACTCCACTTCAGTCTCAAGGGCAAAATTCAGAGGTGGATGATCAAAAAAATGCGTGGAAAGATGCCTATACCACTTTTATACCCATAGAATACTATAAAGACTTTACGTTGTTGAAAGCAGAAATTAAAACAGGCCGCACCCATCAGATACGCTTGCATGCAGCCCAAGTCGGGTTCCCGATCGTGGGAGATGATAAACATGGTGATTTTCGATTTAATAAAGAATGTCGAAAAATGGGATTCAAACGTATGTTTCTGCATGCGCAAGAAATTTCATTTCACCTACCAGGGAATAAGCGAAGAACCACCATTACGGCTCCAATGGATCAGGAACTTAAGGCTTTTATAGAAGGTCTAGATTCTTGAAAGGATATTTAGCTGAATTGAATGGGTTTGATTTCTATCAAATGATAGCTAATGATGGTGTTTTAAATTTTGTAGCGACAAAAGCTTACATTACTACTTTATACGGGTGACGAGGCAAAATGGAACCAAAAATAAATTTAGATAAAATCTCAAGTGATGACCGTTCTTCCCCAGGCTGGGAACGTGAAACGATCGTTAATCTTGCTCAGTCAGGGTTAAAAGAACAACGCCGCGCACGCAGGTGGGGAATCTTTTTCAAATTATTAGGGTTTGCGTATGTAAGCGTATTTTTATTTAGTCTGCTTGCACCCCAGTTAGCAAACTTTTCAAATAAAACACAACATACCGCATTAGTAGAACTAGCAGGTGTGATAGCGGATGGTGAAGAAGCAAGTGCTGACAATATAGTGTCGGGGTTACGTGCAGCATTTGAAAATAAAAATTCGGCGGCTGTAATCTTAAGAATTAATAGTCCAGGTGGAAGTCCTGTGCAAGCGAGTTACATTAACCGCGAAATTACACGTTTACGTGAATTACATCCCGACAAACCCATCTATGCTGTCGTCTCGGACATTTGTGCTTCGGGTGGAGTATTTGCAGCAGTAGCTACAGATAAAATCTATGCGGATAAAGCCAGCATCGTTGGTTCTATTGGTGTGCGTATGGATGGTTTTGGGTTTGTAGATGCAATAGAAAAGTTAGGCGTTGAAAGAAGATTAATGACAGCAGGTGACCACAAAGGGTTGTTGGATCCATTCCAACCTGAAAATGATTTTGAAAAACAGCATGTACAATCATTGCTAGATGAAATTCATCAGCAATTTATTGATGTAGTCGTAGAAGGGCGCGGCGATAAGCTTGCAAAAGATAAAAACATGTTTAGTGGTTTGTTCTGGACCGGTGAACAAGCACTAGAGCTAGGGTTAGTAGACGGCTTTGGTAGCGCAAGTTATGTAGCCAGAGAAGTAGTGGGTGTAGAAGACATTCAAGATTACACGTTCCGGGATGATGTTTTTCAGCGTTTTGCGAAACGACTGGGTTCTGCAATGGTTGAGCCCATCACAAAAGCGATGTCATTTCCTGTTTTGCGTTAAAAATATCAAAAATGTATTTTCTCTTAGCCTAACTTTAATGGATTAAGATTAAGAGAAATATCTAATAGACAAAAACGGGGTGCTTTATGCACCCCGTTTTTTTTATTTTCAGTTTAATAATGTAAAGCTTTATTTCTTATGTTTTCAGCATTATATTATTCGTTATAAGTGCAGAATTATTTTTATTAAATGTGGGTTAGTATTGATTTTCTTGAGTGGAAAAAATGCGAAAGGAGTACGAAGTTAAATGGTTAAGGTAAAGAAGAGTGACATACATGGAAAAGGATTATTTTGCACAAAGAAAATACCTAAAAATCATGTGTTAGGTAAATGTAAAACAAAGAAAACCAAAAAACCAAATGGCTACACCTTGTGGTTAGGTAAAAAATCAGTAGATGTAATATGTGATCTCAAATACATCAACCATTCAAAAAAGCCCAATGTTGTTTATTACGATGATTTAACGGTAGTGGCATTAAAGAAAATAAA
>CAZFEP010000194.1:0-2713 GCA_964517365.1 uncultured Thiotrichales bacterium
CCACTGCTTTCTTCTTCAGCGCTAACACTTAACAATCCATCCGCATCTACTTGGAAGGTTACTTTTATATGCGCAGCACCCGCTACCATGGGCGGAATTCCAGTTAAATCAAATTTTGCAAGAGAGCGACAATCATCAACTTTTTCTCGCTCACCTTGCAATACATGCACGCGCATAGCGGTTTGCCCATCTTTAAAAGTAGTAAATTTTTGCGCTCTTGTAACGGGTATAACCGTATTCCGGTCAATTACTTTCTCTACCAATTCACCCATGGTTTCTATACCCAAAGATAGTGGCAACACATCCAACAACAACATATCTTCATCCGGATTATTTCCTGCGAGTTTATCCGCTTGTTGAGCTGCACCGACAGCCACTACTTTATCAGGATCAATATTAGTTAATGGCGCTTTACCAAAAAATTCTGCTACTTTTGCACGCACATAAGGTGTACGAGTGGACCCACCCACCATCACTACATTTTGCACATCAGCAGGTGCCACTTCAGACTCTCGTAGCGTTTTCCGACACCAAGCGATGGTTTTGTTGACATGTGATTCTATTAAAGCTTCAAACTGGACACGCGAGAGAGTTGCCTTAAATTCATTGCTATTTTCTAACAACACACTTATCTGCGCCTCTTCTTGAGTGCTCAACACTTCTTTTACTCGACGCGCCTCTTTCATCACCCGCCTCATAAGCTGATGGTCTTGATGATCCTGGTAATTCTGACAACCTTGCTCTTTGTTATTTATCGTTTCAATACCAGCTTGCTTTAATAACCACGTTGCAATTTCACGATCAAAATCGTCTCCACCCAAAGCCGTATCACCACCGGTTGATAAGACCTCAAACACTCCTTTTGTAAGCTTGAGTATAGAAATATCAAAAGTGCCACCGCCCAGATCATATATCGCAGTAATTCCTTCAGCTTTTTGATCTAACCCATAGGCAACCGCTGCAGCAGTTGGCTCATTAAGTAATCGAAAAACATTTAAGCCCGCTAAAGTAGCCGCATCTTTAGTGGCTTGGCGTTGAGCATCATCAAAATAAGCAGGCACTGTAATTACCACACCCATTAATTCATCACCTAATGAAAGCTCGGCTCGTTCGCGCAAATGTTTCAAAATTTCTGCAGACACCTGTATAGCAGTAACTTGACCTGCAACGGTATCTATTCGAGGCACATTGCCCGTGTGCCCTATAAACTTAAATGGAAGATACCCTTCAATTGCTTTTAGATCCTCAATTGACCTTCCCATTAAACGTTTAACGGAAGCTAGTGTATTCAATGGATCCGTTGTTGCATGTGAAAGCGCGTCAGCACCTACCGTAATATCACCATTTTCTTCATAACGCACAACGGACGGCAGCAGATATTCACCCTTATCATCTTCTAAAGTATCTGCTACACCACTGCGTACTGTCGCCACCAAAGAATTTGTTGTGCCCAAGTCAATGCCTACTGCAAACTTATGCTGATGTGGCGCGGTTGACTGTCCGGGTTCTGATATTTGTAACAACGCCATAATTATTTACAGTAGTTCTTCTTCAAATTGTTCAATTTTTTTGCCGACTTGATTTGTGAGTCGTTCATAAAACTGCAACTTCAAAGCAGCCTGTTTTGCAAGATCAAATTCATTCTTCTCAAACTGTTTTGTAAATTCTGAAATGAGTTGCTCTTGCTGTACTTTCAACTCTTTTGAGAGATTATCAAGCGCCTGCAAAGGTTGCTCAGTAGCACCTGCATTTTCAACCTGCTCATGCAACTCCATCGTCTGCATCAAAAATGCTGCGTCATCTGAGGTTTCCGTGTCGCTATTAAATTCGATATTTTTTAGCTTTAGCAAATAATGAGAACGCTTGAGGTCACTTTTTAATGTTGCATAGGCTTCATTTATATAAGCTGTCGTTTGAACTGAAACTCTACGCTCTTGATCACTTGCATTAGAAAATCGATCCGGGTGAAAAGCGCTTTGAAACGTATGGTATTTTTCAGTCAACTGATCCTGACTGATAGAGAATTTTTCAGCAAACCCAAACAGCTCAAAATAATTTTGAGTAAGATCGATATTCATATTTTAAATTTCTTAGAAGAAGAATTTAATGTCTATGGTTTTAGTCACAAGATGTACGCCTTGTGACTCATCAGCTAGAAACGCTTACTTTAGAAAGCAAACAAATTGGAAAGAATCAGTAACGGACCTTGCAAAACAAACAATATTTTATTTAAACACTTCCTTAAACACTGAAACTTTCCCCGCATCCACAGCGATCTTTTTCATTTGGGTTGGTAAATTTAAAGCCTTCGTTCAAGCCTTCACGAGTAAAGTCTAATTCAGTTCCATTCAGATAGACCATGCTTTTAGGATTAATGATAACGGTGACACCCTTGTCTTCAAAGATTTGATCTTCTTCTTCGACTTGATCTGCAAACTCGATAGTATAAGCCATACCCGAACAACCGGTTGTCTTAACACCCAAACGCACGCCAACACCTTTACCCCTCTTATCAAGATAGTTTTTTACATGTGTTGCAGCATCATCAGTTAGTGAAATTGACATATTCTTTACTCTTTAATTAAGCAATTTTCTTTTGCTGACCATCTGCCAAACCATCAGCTTTAGATTTAAGATCAGTAATTGCAGCCTTAATAGCATCTTCTGCTAACACAGAACAATGAATCTTAACAGGAGGCAATGCTAGCTCTTC
>CAZFEP010000195.1:0-2692 GCA_964517365.1 uncultured Thiotrichales bacterium
GGTTCCGCGATACGACGTAGTTCTTTTGCTTTAGGCAAGGTTGTACGGATCACTTCATGTGAAAATAATGAAGTCACCATATTACTGAACATCGCTTTGCGATGTGAGCTATTTCGATTGAGTTGTCGACCTGATTTACGATGTCTCACAATTGTTTCCTATTTATTTGGCCTAATTTCTTCGACCTTGTATGACCTTATTAAATAATTACTTTACGGTCTTCACGTAAATTTGCTGGTGGCCAGTTTTCTAGACGCATACCTAAAGATAATCCGTGGGTACCCAATACATCTTTTATTTCTGTTAAAGACTTTTTGCCTAAGTTAGGGGTCTTTAATAATTCAACCTCGGTGCGTTGAATTAAATCACCAATGTAATAAATATTTTCTGCTTTTAAGCAGTTAGCTGAACGAACCGTTAGTTCAAGATCATCCACTGGCCTTACTAAGATTGGATCAATTTCTGTTTCACTCTTTTCATCTTCAACTTCTTCGTCACCTTGTAAGTCAACGAATACAGACAACTGTTGTTGCAAAATTCCAGCAGCTTTACGTATAGTTTCTTCTGGATCTACGGTTCCATTTGTTTCTAAATCTACAATTAACTTATCTAGGTTAGTGCGCTGTTCTACACGAGCAGTATCTACTGAATACGCTACTTTACGAACAGGACTAAAACTAGCATCAATTAATAGTGAACCAATCGCACGCTCGTCTTCTGTTTTACGTTGAGTGGCAGGTTGATAACCTCGACCTTTAGCAATCTTCAGCGTCATACTTAAAGACCCTTGTTCTGTTATATGCGCTATAACGTGGTCTTTATTAATGATTTCAACATCATGATCTGTTTCAATATCGCCAGCAGTCACTACACCAGGCCCTGTTTTATTAAGAGTCAGCATCGCTTCATTTTTATTATGCATGACCGCAGCAACGCCTTTTAGATTAAGCAGAATATCTACTACATCTTCCTGCACACCTTCAATCGCTGTGTATTCATGCAATACCCCATCGATTTGCGCTTCAACTACAGCACATCCTTGTATAGATGAAAGTAGAATTCTTCGCAATGCATTACCCAGTGTATGCCCAAAACCGCGTTCTAGTGGCTCAAGCACTACCTTTGCATGACATTCATCTGTTACCTGAACATCCACAACTCTGGGCTTAAGTAATTCATTTGTTGCTACCATCGATGAAACCTCTTTAAACGCTTAATTACTTAGAATACAACTCGACTACGAGTGACTCATTAATATCGGGTGGCAAATCACCACGCTCTGGTGCAGATTTAAATGTACCCTGCATTTTCTTAATATCTACCTCAACCCATTCTGGCAAACCAAGCTGGTCTGCAGTATTTAAGGCATCTTGTATGCGCAACTGCTTTTTAGCTTTCTCTCGAATGGCTATTACATCACTTGCAGCAACTTGATATGAAGGGATATTTACTACAATTCCATTAACTTCAACTGCTTTATGGCTAATTAACTGACGACACTCCGCTCGTGTTACACCAAAGCCCATACGATATAATACGTTGTCTAATCTGCACTCAAGCAAGGTGAGTAGATTCTCACCAGTAGAGCCTTTAATACCAGAGGCCTTTTTATAATAATTTCTAAACTGCTTTTCCAATACTCCATAGATGCGACGCAGTTTTTGTTTCTCACGAAGCTGTGTTCCATAGTTAGATGGACGTCCCCGCTTGTCACCATGCTGACCTGGCTGTTTGTCTAGTTTACATTTTGAATCAAGCGGTCTAGCCCGGCCTTTCAAAAACAGGTCAGTGCCTTCACGACGACTTAATTTACATTTTGGTCCTAAATAGCGTGCCATTACATTAACCCCTACACACGTCGACGTTTTGGTGGACGACAACCATTATGTGGAATGGGCGTTATGTCGTTGATATTTGTAATTTTATAACCTACAGCATGCAATGCACGGACTGCAGATTCTCGACCCGGTCCAGGCCCTTTTATACGTACTTCAAGATTTTTGAGACCATATTCAAGCGCAGCTTGACCTGCGCGATCAGCGGCAACCTGTGCAGCGAATGGTGTACTTTTACGCGAACCACGGAAACCGGAACCACCTGAAGTTGCCCATGATAAAGCATTACCTTGACGATCCGTAATGGTAACGATGGTATTGTTAAATGATGCATGCACATGTGCAACGCCATCAGTAACAATGCGTTTTACTTTTTTACGTGTTCTTGTAGGTGCTTTAGCCATATATAATTGCCGTATTCTCTATAATTTTTCTATCTTGGTTTATATTATTTATTTTAAATTAATAACCTAATGAGTGCTTATCTCTTAATCGGTCTACGAGGACCTTTACGTGTTCGCGCATTGGTTTGTGTGCGCTGACCTCGCAATGGAAGTCCACGACGATGTCGAATACCTCTGTAGGTACCCAAGTCCATTAATCTTTTAATATTTACCGTTATTTCACGTCGCAAATCACCTTCTACGCGATACTTTGCAATCTCAGTTCGTAGCTTACCTACTTCCTCTTCGCTTAGATCTTTAATTTTAGCGTCATGGGCGATACCTGTTGCATCACATATTTTTCGTGATGATGTTCGACCAATTCCATAGATAGAGGTTAATGCAATTACGGTGTGCTTATGCACCGGTACATTAATACCAGCAATACGTGCCATTTATATAAACCCTTGAATG
>CAZFEP010000196.1:0-2683 GCA_964517365.1 uncultured Thiotrichales bacterium
TATTAATTGCATCAGTATGAGTAAACTAAATCTATATATACACACATCATGCTAAAAATATTAGTAATTGACGATGACCATGATCTCTTAACGCTTTTAAAAACATACCTGGAAACAGATCCAAATACTTCAGTTGAAACTGCTAATGACTTCTCGTCTGGAATAAATGCGCTTGAAAAATGCTTCCATGATGTATACCTCATAGATTATGAACTCGACGGCTCCCATACAGGTATTGATCTGATTCGAAAAGGATACAAGCTAGGGTTAACACCCTTAATTATGCTTACTTCGACAAATGATGACCGATTAGCCGAATCAGCCATTGCTGCCGGTGCTTGTGATTTTATTACTAAGAAGAATTTAAACTTAGGACATTTGCGCAGAGTCATCCAAAATAATATTACCCGTTCAAAACGTGTAGAAACATTATTAAAAGAACGTAATAGCTTACTGTTGAAATCACATTATGATTCTTTAACCGGGTTAGCTAATCGTTATTACATAACTAAAACACTTCAACAACCATGTTCGAATAATATCAATAATCATTCATCAATTTTATTTTTAGATTTGGATGGGTTTAAAAATATAAATGACAAATATGGACATTCCATTGGAGATGAAATTTTAAAACAAGTAGCAACACGGCTAGTTAAAAGCGTACAAGAAACTGATATTGTTGCTCGTTTAGGTGGGGATGAATTTTTAATATATTTGCAGCCAAATGATAGTCATACAGATACACATCTGATTACATCAGTAATAGCAACAAGGATCATCCATTCTATTAACCAACCATTTATTATTAACTTTGAAGACTCAAACGATCAAAAAATTATAAACTTAACCATCAGTATTGGTATAGCAATATATCCTGAGCATTCAAAAGACTACGAACAACTTATCAAATTGGCAGATCAGTCTATGTACCTTGCAAAATCGCTAGGTAAGAATCAATTTTTATTTCATGAACCTCAACACTCTACAAAATATACGGATAAACCTGTAATTAAAAGCAACTCTGTAAACAGTTAATATATGAATCAAGTTTCACTAGAAGCGACCAAAAAGAAATTCTAAAATTATCGGCCTTTAAAAATAGACCCCATAATTCCACGAATAATGGATTGACCTATACGTGAAGTAACCACTTTAGTTGCACTTTTCACAACGGTTTGAGTAGTCGTCTCCTTGGATGTACGTCTTTTACGTGTAGATTTTTTGGATTTAGACTTATTCGCTTTATATTCTCGTTCTTTATCCGCTTTCTTTTCCGCTTCTTGTGTAGCCTCTTCGGTACGAGCCTTCAATATTTCAGATGCACTTTCACGATCTATTTCGGTGTCATATACATCTATGAGTGGACTTTTATCAAAAACCACTTTTCGTTCTGCCTCAGTTGCAGGCCCCATGCGTGATTCGGGTGGACGAATTTTAGTTTGTTGCACAATAGTGGGTACGCCTTCAGTATCCAGCACAGAAACCAATGCTTCACCCACGCCCAACTCTGTAATCACTTTTTCAGTATCTAATTCTGGATTCTCTCTAAACGTGGTTGCAGCGGCCTTTACCGCTTTCTTGTCACGTGGTGTATAGGCTCGTAAAGCATGCTGTATTCGATTACCTAATTGACCTAACACCTCATCGGGCACATCAATCGGATTCTGGGTAACAAAATAGACCCCTATCCCTTTAGAACGAATCAGCCTAACAACTTGCTCCACTTTTTGAGTTAATGCTTTAGGAGCATCTTTAAACAGTAAATGTGCCTCATCGAAGAAAAATACCATTTTAGGTTTATCAGGATCACCCACTTCAGGCATTTCTTCAAACAACTCAGAAAGCAGCCATAACAAAAAAGTTGAATACAAACGTGGGTTTTGCATCAATTCATCTGCCGCAAATAAATTGATATACCCTTTACCATCATCAGTGCTTCGCATTAGATCTTTTAACTTCAATGCTGGCTCACCAAAGAAATTTTCAGCACCTTGTTGCTCCAATACCAGTAAGCGCCTTAGGATAGCGCCAATGGATCGTTTACTGACGTTTCCATACTCTACCGTGAACGCGGCCGAATTCTCGCCTACATAATTAAGAATAGCACGTAAATCTTTGAAATCTAATAATAATAAACCTTCATCATCAGCAAGTTTGAAGGCAATATTCATCACACCTTCTTGAGTATCGTTTAGATCTAATAATCTAGACAATAGTAGTGGCCCCATTTCCGAGACAGTGGCTCGCACCGGGTGCCCTTGCTTACCAAAGATATCCCAGAATACGGTTGGGAAGCCACGTGGCGCATATCCCTCAACCCCTGTTTTGGCGGCTCGTTCAACAAGCTTCGATTTTTCTTCAATAGCTTGACTAATACCACTCAAATCGCCCTTGATGTCGGCAGCGAATACCGGCACTCCAGCCTGTGAAAAGCCTTCCGCTAGTATTTGCAGGGTTACCGTTTTACCCGTACCGGTTGCGCCAGCAATTAACCCATGGCGATTTGCTCGATTGAGAAACAAGCGTTGGACCTCATCGCTTTTACCTATAACTATTGTATTTTCAGTATTCAATGGAATTTTTCTTTAATTTTTAGAGTCTTATTAAAAGGTAGTATTTTGGCTGGATTTAGCAATTACTTTACTCAGTTTGTCGCTTTTGGCCAGCACTTCATACTTGC
>CAZFEP010000197.1:0-2673 GCA_964517365.1 uncultured Thiotrichales bacterium
GCTAAATCACACCGAACATTGTGAAGTGATTCGATTTGTTGTCGAGCAGGTAAAAAGAAGAATACCTGTAATAGCCGGTACGGGTGCCAATTCAACACAAGAAGCCATTGAGCTCACGCAATGCGCAAAAGATGCAGGTGCAGATGCCTGTCTGTTAGTCTCTCCTTATTACAATAAGCCTACGCAAGAAGGTTTGATACTACATCATCAAGCTATCGCGAAGGCTGTAGCGATACCGCAAATTTTATATAATGTACCGGGGCGAACCGCTGTCGATCTTTTGCCTGAAACCGCGATCACGCTTTCTTCAGTCGATAATATAGTGGGTATCAAAGAAGCTACTGGCGAAATTGAGCGCTGCACAAAAATATTATCTGAATGTTCAGGTGACTTTATGTTAATTAGTGGTGATGATAATACCGCGATGGAATTTCTATTAGCTGGTGGCTGTGGTGTAATCACCGTGACAGGTAATGTGGCACCTAAATTATTCCATGATATGTGTATGGCGAGTATTAATGGTGATCGAACCACTGCAAATGAATGTAATGAAAGACTAGATCGTTTGAACAATGATTTATTTGTAGAGTCTAACCCTATTCCAGTAAAGTGGTGTTTAACTGAAATGGGTCTTTTCCCAACGGGAACACGATTGCCTATGACTGCCTTATCCAAAGTGCATCATGATACATTGCGAACTGCATTAGCAGCTGCAGGTTCAATTTAAATCATTACAAACCTATAATATTTTTTGGATTTAAACTCAGTGCAAAAAAATCTTATCAACAACATTTTTTTAATTTTACTGCTACTTGTGCTGTTAATGATTATAAATGGTTGTGGCTTTTTAAAGTTTGGTTCTGACCATTCAGATAGTGGTTCGACGAATACGCTTGAAGCCCCACCCGATTTGGTAACGCCACAATGGGAAGATAGTTTAGAAATTCCTAAAACCGCAAACGATCGTGTTAGTGCATTGGAAACCCAAGGGCCTGCTTTAGGCGCAGCGGTATTACCAGAATTTTTAGACGTTAGAGTGCGTCGCGAAGGACCGACAACTTGGTTAGAGGTAGACAGTGATCCGGTATCACTTTGGCCATTAATGCGTTCATTTTGGCAAGAACAACGTTATCCAATTGGTGCGGATGAGCCTACGCTTGGATATATTGAAACAGAATGGAAGCAAAACACGGATCGTTCTGTAAATACTGAATTAAACCAAGAAAGTTATGACATCACGGGTGAGAAATTTCGAGTCCGTCTGGAACGTCAGCCCAATGCAGTAACCAACATCTTCTTAACCCAGCGTGGTGCAGAGGTAGCGGCAATAAACAAAGGCAATCAAATCTTATGGAAACCGCAGCCACCTAATGGCGAGCGTGAGACCGAGATGATGATCAGATTAATGGAATTTTTGGGTACCTCGCGTCAAGATGCACAGCAAAAAATTGCTGGAGCCGATGCACAATTCTTATATCTTGATATTAAAGATATTGGGGGTGTGCCTGTATTGGTGGTGGGTGATATTTTCTCTCGTGTTTGGCGGCGCACCGGTGTTGCATTAGATCGTTCAGGTTTAGTGGTGGAAGATCATGATCGCAACAAAGGTGTATATTTTGTTGCCGTAGATATCGCGCCTGCAGGCGTGCCTGCCCAAGAAGCAAAACCTCAAAAAGTATTTTATGAAATACATTTACTTAGCCAAGGCAAACAAACCCTGGTGACGGCTCATCAAGTTAACAAAGATGCGGGCGTGATTGAGCCCACGGTTGCCAAGCAGTTATTGAAACGAGTGGTGTCGGCGTATCCGGGAAGCTACCCAAATTCTTAGGTGCATGAAGTTCTGAATTAGTTTGATACTTCGTTAAATTAAGTCTTTTATAATGTCAGCTAACGACCCAAAGCAGACATTTTGAAAATTTGCATGAACTATAGCAAGCAAAAACCAATGTTTGGTATACCTAAATACTATATCGAAGTTACGCTATGTCTTTTCCTGCTTTTCAGTATTATGGGATGCTCGCCAACTTGTTTCTTATCTGGTAATGCTGAGTTTGAAAAGTATATGGATAAGAATATTGGTAAAAATCTATCTGATATAACAGGGCCTATAAGTATTGAGAATCTATTGAAATATGGTGAATATACAAGAGATATGCCTGAGCCAAAATTCCAATCCTTAGCTGATCATGATGAAAATAATTATATATACAAATCTAATTTCCAAGATTTTGTTATCAGCGATGGAAGAAAATGTAATATTTCATTGATAGTGGATAAGGATGATTTAGTAATAAATGACTACGTTTACGAAAGTAGAAAGTCTGCGTGTGGATTAACGTTTGGTTGCGGGCCATGGTAAAAAAATCTACTTTTTCAAATATTCTAAATGTCCGCTAATGGCCAAAAGCAGTCATTAAAGTAATAAAAATATTTAACTTGAAAGCATCACCCAGGCTGCGACTCTTATTTTCGCTTCCCTGTGCCCACTAATTTCCTGTATGTGGGAAATTAATTACGAGGTTTGTTTGGTTTTCTGTTGGGTAAATTCTTGAATCGATTTTAGAATCGATGGAGCATCTATTCCGGCTTGCTCTAAAAGCTGTTCGCGTGATGCATGGTTCTGATAGATATCAGGCAGGCCTAAATTTTTAATTTTAATATTAGTATTTC
>CAZFEP010000198.1:0-2665 GCA_964517365.1 uncultured Thiotrichales bacterium
ATTTTTCGGGCCTTTAGTTTCAAATACTACACGGCCATCTGATTTTGCGAATAAAGTATGATCTTTCCCACAACCAACGTTCACGCCTGGGTGGAATTGTGTGCCACGTTGACGCACGATGATGTTGCCTGCTAACACTTCTTCACCGCCAAATCGTTTTATACCTAGTCGCTTAGACTCTGAATCGCGACCGTTTCTAGTACTACCACCTGCTTTTTTATGTGCCATGACTTAATTCCTGATGCTTATATTCTATTTTGAAATACCGGTTATCTTAACTTCTGTAAAAGACTGTCGATGACCCATGCGTTTCATATGATGTTTGCGACGCTTGAACTTGATCACTTCGATCTTCTTAGCCCGCGCTTGGTCTTGAACCTCACCGGTTACTTTGCCACCGTCTACATAAGGGGCCCCAATCGTTACATCATCACCATCAGAAAGTAATAATACTTGATTAAATTCTACTTTCTCGCCAGGATCTCCAGCTAGTTTTTCGACCCTTATCTGGTCGCCTTTCTGGACACGATATTGTTTGCCGCCTGTGGCGATAATTGCGTACACCTTAGTGTTCTCCGATGTGAAGGGTATAAAAATGAGGCGCAATTCTAGCGATACGCTCCGAGTGGGTCAATCAAATTAGTACAGATTTGACCTGTATAGTTATGATATACCTAAAAAAACAGTTTAAGTAGCTATTCTTATAGGCTTAAGAGCATAAATAAAAGAGTTAAGACCTAACCAATATGGATTTTAAAAGCGTACAAAATCTAGTAGACAAGGACATGGATGGCGTTAATACCGCTATTCGTCATTATCTTCATTCAGATGTAGCGTTAATTAGTGAGATGGCTAATTACATTATTAATAGTGGGGGTAAGCGATTACGCCCAATTTTAGCCATTCTATGTGCAAGGGCATGTGGATATTCAGGTGATCAGCATTGCCTGGTGGCTGCGATTATCGAATTTATTCATACCGCGACTTTATTACATGATGATGTGGTGGATGAATCCAGTTTACGTCGTGGTAATGAAACGGCTAATGCAATTTGGGGCAATGAATCCAGTGTACTAGTGGGTGATTTCGTTTTCTCACGGTCGTTTGAAATGATGGTAGATGTCGGCGAAATGCGTGTTATGGATATATTATCACGCGCCTCAAATACGATAGCCGAAGGAGAGGTAATGCAGTTATTAAACTGTAATGATCCGGAGACTACTGAAGAACGCTATATGAAGGTGATTCAATCTAAAACCGCTAAGCTATTTGAAGCAGCCTGTCAGCTCGGGGCAATTTTAGCAGGTGAAAGCAAAGAGGTTGAAGAGGCTTGCGCATCTTATGGCCGTCATATAGGCACAGCCTTCCAACTCAAAGATGATTTACTCGATTACCAAGCCTCACCAGAAGATATGGGTAAAAACATTGGTGATGATTTAGCCGAAGGCAAACCAACATTGCCACTTATCTTCGCTTTAAAAAATAGTAAAGGTACGACTGCTCAAATGATTCGTGATGCCATTACAAATGGTGGTAAACAACATATGCAAGAGATCTTGCAAGTTATCCAAGCCACAGATGCTATTACGTACACAGAAGAGTGTGCACATCAACAGGCTCAAATCGCAAAACAACACATTGAGATAATACCTAACAATTTGTATAAAGATGCTCTTCTAGAATTGACTGATTTTGCAATAACAAGGGCTGCTTAAATTGTTATGGATCTCACCTGAATAAAACAAACATACTGAAGTAGTTGTTGGCTAATAACTACTTCTTAAATGGTGTCCAAAGCTGAACGATTTTTATGATGTGGTAGATTCTTGGCTTATAAATGTAACTCACTGAAGTTATGAGGGTTATAATAAAACTCATTAAAATCAGCAATTTAGATACCATAGAGAAACTATGAAATATTTACCTAAAGACCACTAAGAAGTACTATAGATATTAGAAATGAGCATAAGCTCACGTTTGTGGATCATATTTTACGGTTTATTACGTACAGTAGTTTCGTTAATCGATAGAATACATTCTATTCAGGATTAAAAGGATTGAGAGAAAAGTTTATGGAAACATCAAAATTGAATAAAGCGCGCACCGGAGTATTTCTTCTACTCATTGCCATCTCGCTATATAGCTTGTTTATGATTTCAGCATCAAATACATCCTATGCTGCTGGACAAAGCTTGTTTAAGTTCTCGTCACTAATTGGACTGAGCCCAAGTGCAAATGGTTATGACCGTCAGAAGTTCGTTAATAATATTTCTGAAAAGTTAATAGCTTCTTCTGAAAAACTTGGTGTTCCAAATATTAATATTGGCAATACCAGAGTTTCAGCATTTGATGAGGGTGAAATTGCAAGTTTCTTATCATCACCTCGTAAATCAAATTTTCGAAGAATAGTTTCTGGCGCAACATCCAGCGAAAATAAAAGAAGCGGAATTACAGGTTCTAAAAATTTGCTTTCGTTTAGTGGCGGTAGTGCAGGTTTAAGTACAGGCCTTGTAAGTCAATGTATTCAATCTTTGAAGCCAGATATGGAAACAGAACAGTTGAATGTAGACGAAGTAATAGCCTGCATCTTTAATTCTGATGGCGGTCTTGCTGACAATGGCAACAATCCTTTTGAGAATGATGGTGGTAATGGTACTCAATTTGA
>CAZFEP010000199.1:0-2664 GCA_964517365.1 uncultured Thiotrichales bacterium
AAGTGGTCTGGCACAAAGGTTTGATCGTGCATGGGTGATCGTACATAGTTGCCCCCAGATTTTCTTGGAGGTAATTTAAAGGGTTTGGGAGTTAAGTCTTGGTATGGAACAGCACTTAATAAGTGCTTGATACAATTGATACGCGCTTTTTTCTTATTGTCGGATTCAACTACACTCCAAACTGCTGGTTTAATATCTGTATGTGCAAACATATCATCTTTAGCTTTAGAGTAAGCTACCCAGCGTTGTCTAGACTCTAAATCCATTGGACTGAGCTTCCAACGTTTCGTGGGGTCTTTCAAACGGCCTTGGAAACGTTTTTCTTGCTCTTCATCACTCACTGAGAACCAGTATTTAATTAATATTATTCCTGAACGTACCAGCATAGCTTCAAATTCAGGACAATCTCGTAAAAACTCACGATATTGCTCTTCGGTACAGAAGTCCATTACACGTTCTACGCCCGCACGGTTGTACCAACTTCTATCAAAGATGACCATTTCTCCTGCCGCAGGAAGGTGAGAAACATAACGTTGAAAGTACCATTGAGTCTTTTCACGGTTAGTGGGTGCGGGTAGAGCCACAATACGGCAATGACGTGGATTTAAACTTTCTGTAATTCTCTTGATGGTGCCACCTTTACCCGCAGCATCTCGACCTTCAAAAATCAATACAACTTTTAAACCTTTTTCTTGAATCCAATGTTGTTGCTTGATGAGTTCAATTTGCAATTTACGTAATTCATTTTCATAACGTTTATTGCGCTCCTCTTTATTTACGGCTTTGTTCATTTTTTTGGCTTTCTTTTTACTCATCTTGTATTCCTAACAATGGTTTTGAATATTTAATTAATACTTATGTAATATCGATTAAAGATAAAAAATACTTGGGCCTAGCATATAAAAATATTAAGCACTGGTTATGTATTGAGAAAGATATTCATCTCCAGATGAAATTAGATCTTCATTCTGAATATTGAATAAATAATAATGCTAATAATATCGGCAGATATTTAGATTACTTTAGATTTGGAATAGATAAGATCTTGATATGACCCGGTTGAGGCTCATCACATTGCAATATAAAGGTTTCTACTTTTAACAATGCAGATAACAAACATAATTTATCAAAATGTAAAGTTTTTGGTTTCAATGTGTTTGTATTCACCAAGCTTGAGTGGCCCTAGTTCAATAGGTCCTATTTGATGTCTCACTAGTCTGAGGGTTGGAAGGTTTACGGCTGCAGTCATGCGCCGAACTTGTCGATTGCGGCCTTCTTTGATTACTATGTCTAACCATTGTGTAGGCACTGTCTTACGATGGCGTATCGGTGGCATGCGCTGCCATATACTTTTAGGCTCTTCAATTTGGGTGACTTGAGCAGGAAGAGTGGGTCCATCTCTTAACGTAACGCCATGCCTAAGTGCTCGCAACGCTTCCTTGCTGACTTGTCCTTCCACTTGAGCCCAATAGTGTTTGGCCCATTTGAATTTTGGATCAGCGATGCGTTGTTGTAGTTTTCCACTATCAGTGAGAAGTAACAAACCTTCACTGTCTTTGTCTAAACGCCCAGCAGCATAAATATCTGGAATATCTATGTAGTCTTTGAGTGTTTGTCTTTTAATATTATTTTTGGAATCAGAATCCGTAAACTGGCTGAGTACATTAAAAGGTTTATTGAAGAGAATTAGTTTTGCCATCCTAGTCCATGAAATTTACCTATGTAAATCAGACTGCTTTTAAAAATCGCATCCACTTTTCACGTTTGAACGCACTAAAATTCAACACTTCAAACAAGTCACTTAACATGGTGAAGTCTGGTGTGTTGCGCTTGAGTGTAACATTATCATCTAACTCAACTTCACAGTGAATATCAGTGAGCTTTTTATATAAAAGCAATTCTTCTTCATGGTCTGCAATTAAACCTTGTATGCGCTTTGCACCACGTATTTTCATTTCACTGACTAGATGTATATTCTTTAATAGTTCATCGAGGCTGGAGAACTTGTTTAATAACTTTGCCGCGGTCGCCATACCGATTCCAGGTACACCAGGTATGTTATCTACTGCATCACCCGCTATGGCAAGCTGATCTGCAATTTGATGTGGATATACACCAAAATGTTTTTTAATTTGTGGGATAGTGTTGCGTTCACCTTTTGCAAAGTTCCAAAAGATATCGTCTTCAGTAATGAGTTGGGCTAAATCTTTGTCTGCAGACAGGATGGTAATGGGATGCCCCTCGTTGCGCATACGAGTAGCTAAGGTGCCAATTAAATCATCTGCTTCGTAATGAGGGCTGCCTACTCCATAGATGCCTAGGGCTTCAATAAATTCACGGCAGTATTTAAATTGTCTTTTTAATTCTACCGGCGCTGGATCACGATTGGCTTTATATGCGGGATATAAGTCATTTCTAAACGAAGATTTTAAACTTTCGTCAAAAGTAAATGCTACAAATTTAGGGTTTGCTTGTTGCAGGAACTGATATACAAAATCTGCAAATCCATATACTGCATTTACGGGTTCATTTGCTTGGTTGACTACGCTATCAGGCACAGTGAACCAAGCACGAAAAACATAAATGCTTGAATCAATTAAATAGACGTTATTATTCAAAATAATTCTATAAAAATAATCAGGAGATGAGCATAAAAAAAGCGAC
>CAZFEP010000200.1:0-2600 GCA_964517365.1 uncultured Thiotrichales bacterium
TCTTGCAGATCCTTCGGTTGTAGATAATATTATTAAATACCGTATGAATTCTTAAGATTTAAATTGAATGGTAAAGTATTGTGAATCAGATGGTTATAATTACGTCTTAAGGTTAGATAACCATTCGTCGTTTTAAACATACCGTTTGGCACTCTTTGTGATTATCAAATAGTTTTCTCTGTTATTTCTATGTCTTCCATTGGAGTTGGAGGCAAAGAGTCATGCAAATAATAGACTCAATTTTATCTATATCGAATTTTAATGTTGGTATTGCAGCCATTGCAATGCTGTCTTTACTGCTATGGGGCTTTAATGTTGTTCGAAGAGTTCGCAATAACAGGCTAGTTGCAAGAAATCAAAGAAAAAGAAATAGAGAAGAATTGCAACGAATTAAAGACCTGCGTGAAAGCTACAAGCAGGATATAGCTGTTTTTCTAAATTCATATCGAAATGACATCTCTACTAAACTAGACGAAAGCAAAGCTGATAATGGCTTATTTATCTTTTGGAGTGGCGTTGAAGATGTTTATAGCAAATTTGCAAGTGATACATCACAAATAAATTATTTGCCTAATAAAGAAGAGCGTATTGCTATAAGAAGTTTTTACACAGAGTCAAAAGCATTTCTTGATGGTATTTTATATAACAATTATTTATTAAAAAAATATCAATACCTGCATTGCAAAGTAAAGACGACCACTGCTACCTCTAGAGAAGTTAAAGAAGTGGATGATGTTACATACCAGATGTCAAAACTAGGTGCTCAGTTACAGCAACAACATCATGAGTTATTGAATAGTCTGCAATCCGCCAGAGCCTATTACTAGAGCCTATTACTAAAATACTTTTTATTTGAAGTTGTCACGTCTCTTGCGGGCTTCACGCAACTGATCCTTTTTAGCTTCAATTCTTGCTTTGGAATTGCTGTCTAATCCACTTGCGCGCAAAGATAACTGTATTTGTTCCATTGCAGTGCCATATTGACCATGTGCAGCATAGTAGTCACTTAATGACTCATGGCTTAACCAGGCTAAGTTTGCTTTGCTTGCGACTTTGGCTTTCAATTTGTCGAATATAGGGTTAACTGGTTGAGTATTATCAACTTGATCAAGTTTCTGTAGAGCAAGTTGTGGATTTCCGTTATCAGACAAAGCAGTCGCTAGATAATATTTTATTGAGGAATTACTCGGGTATATCTGTTCTAGAGATTTTAATAATTTTTGAGCTTGATCATATTGTCCATCAACAATTTGAATTTGGGCTCTTGCTAGTTTAATAGTTAATTCATTATCTGCATTTAGGGTAATTAGTTTTAATTGTTGCAACGCTTGCTGGCTTTTTCCTATACGACTTAAACTAAGTGCGTAGGTATACGTTTCAGTATCACTCAAACTTCCGGGTATTTTATTCTTTTTTCTGTAAAAATCAGCTAACTGGCTAGGGCTATTTGAAAGAGCAATGGCGCGTGCTTTAGCGTAATCAAAATGTATGGTATTGGATGTGAAGGAGCCGTTATATTGACTCGCTCGGGATTTTGATTCGCTAATACGGTTCGTTGTTAGTGGGTGAGAGCTTAAGAATTCTGGGATTTGACCACGGTTGAGTTGAGTATGTTTATTTAAGCGTTCAAAAAATGCCGGCATACCTTCTGGATCTATATTTGCATTAACTAAAAATTGCATGCCTACTCTATCAGCTTCTTGCTCAAAACTTCGTGAGTAGGCAAGTCGTCTCTCTTGCAGCCCTGATTGCGTCGTTATAATTGCAGCTTGACCTAATTCACCGCCCCCATAGGCTGCTGCTAAAATGGATCCTAATAGTGTTAGCGCAGAGATCACGCTGAATGATTTAGCATTAGCAAAATTACGTGCAATATGACGTTGTGTTACATGAGCAATTTCATGTGCAAATACACTGGCTACTTCACTTTCTTTTTCACTTAATATTAAAAGGCCTGTATTGATCGCAACAATGCCTCCTGGTAAAGCAAAAGCGTTTATATCTGAATTGTTTACTAATATAAATGTAAATGGAAAGTTTGAATTAACGCCTGCAGAAGTTATTCGCGTTCCCAATGAATGGATGTATTGACTTAGCTCAGGATCGTTGGATACAGGGAGGCTAGCTCGTACTTGGGATATAAGTATTTGGCCAAGCTCGATTTCTTTTGAAACGCTTAACTCAGCACTAGCGGGCCCACTAATATCGGGTAAATTGTTTTCAGCAATTGAAAGTTGTGAAACTAGAATAAGAGTAAGTACCAAAAAAACGTAGCTTAGACGCTTTATAGGTATGAATACTTCAGGTAGGCAGGTTCTGGGGTTAAACATATAATTTTGACTGATACATGACCAATTCGTTTACATTATTGTAGCGTTTATTGAACAAGATACTGATTTATATATATAACCATATCTGTATAAGGGTTGTATTATTATATTTGGACTACATATTAATATATTATGATATTATAATATTATTTGTAGCTTTGGGCTTAAGCGTCCATACGCTACTATTATGAATGAAATTTTAAGGAGTTTTAAAGATGTCTGAGTTTGACCAAGAGTTAGATGCATGTGGCTTAAATTGCCCATTACCAA
>CAZFEP010000201.1:0-2599 GCA_964517365.1 uncultured Thiotrichales bacterium
TTTAAATCTTGCTCACTGAGCTTTCCGGTGTCTCGCTTATCCATGTCAAAATGTTAGGCTGTACAGGCTTACTCGTCAACTAAAATTGTTAACAAAACACTAATGAATTACGTTTAAAAGTTGCGTTAAATTCAACCATAATTTCATGATAGAAATAGGGGAATTCAACGTCGATTTTGAAGCTTTCTTTCGCCGCATATTTTTAGTTATTGTGAGCGCCATTTAAGAGTAATTAAGTAGCTCAATATATGAGTGATTACGCCAGCAAAATGTTAGAATCAACCACCTATGACACCTGACTACGAAGAAATCCAAAATATCCTGTCTCATGTGCAGTCGCCATACTCGGCAGAAGATTGTCACGGCATGCTGTGTGCAATGCTGGTGGTGAATAACTCATTGCAATGTAAAAGGTGGGTGGACGAGATTTGTACACAAAATGAAGAAGGTTCGCCTTTGGAAGAAGTTCAGCATGACGCATTGTGTGCTTTGTTTGAACATACCAAACAAGAACTGAATGATACGTTATTGAATTTCACACTCCTTATCCCAGAAGATAGCAATAGTTTGAATTCACGCGTCACTTCTCTAAAAAAGTGGTGTGATGGTTTCTTATTTGGTTTGGCATTAGCAGGCGTTAAAGATCTAAAGCATGTTCCTGAAGATTCAATGGAAATATTGCAAGACATCACCACGATATCCCAAGCTTCTGAAGAGGAAGATGAGGAAGATGAGATGAACGAAGTGGCCTATATGGATATCGTTGAATATATTCGTATGGGTGTACTGCTCATAAATGAAGAAATGCAGCCTATAAATAGACATCAAACCATTCAATAATTAGTATTCAACTATTCATATCTTTTAAAATTCAGTTTGTATAAATAGCTTGTATAAAATAGAACAAAAAGAGCTTGTAAAGCGTCGCAAAACACTCATGCGTATGGTGGGCAATGATGGTGTGGCCATTATCCCTTCTGCAGCATCCACACCTCGAAATCGTGATGTAGATTTCATCTTCAGACAAGACAGCGACTTTCTCTATTTAACGGATTTTGATGAGCCAGATGCATTAGCCGTTATATTGCCAGGGAATAAAAAAGGTCAATTCATTCTGTTTTGTCGTGAACGAAATCCGGAACAAGAAATTTGGGACGGACGCAGAGCAGGTATTGAAGGGGTTAAAGAACACTACGGTGCAGATATTGCGTATCCGATTGAAGCGCTCGATGAGATGATGCCCAAGCTGTTTGCAGATCGTGAGCGTTTCTTTTACCCCATGGGTCGGGATACTAACTTTGACCGCCAGGTGATTAGTTGGGTAAATCAATCACGAGGATCTGCGCGTGCTTCGAAACACGTGCCACACGAACTTCTATCTTTAGATTACTTTGTGCATGACATGCGTCTATATAAGTCACGTAGTGAAGTCACTCTCATGCGTCAAGCTGCCAAGGCTGCCATTGCAGGCCACACTCGAGCGATGCAAGCTTGTCAGCCGGGTATGTACGAATATGAAATCGAGGCAGAGTTGTTATACGAGTTTAGAAAAGCCGGCTGTGTAACGGCGTATCCTTCTATTGTAGGTGGAGGCGATAATGGTTGTATCCTACATTACATCGAAAACAATCAAGAGCTTAAGGATGGTGATCTATTATTAATTGATGCGGGTGCAGAGTATCAAGGCTACGCCAGTGACATCACGCGCACATTTCCTGTCAATGGAACCTTTTCACCCGTGCAACGTGAAGTATATGAGTTAGTGCTTGAGTCTCAAATTGCTGCCATTAATAAAGTGAAGCCTGGAAATCATTGGAATGATCCGCATCACGAGGCAGTGAAAGTGCTGACTAAAGGATTGGTAGAAATTGGTCTTCTAAAGGGCAAGCCCGCAAAGTTAATCAAAGATGAAGAATATAGACAGTTTTACATGCATCGTACCGGCCACTGGCTCGGGCTCGATGTGCATGATGTCGGTGATTATCGTTTTGATGAAGAGTGGCGTTTGTTAGAACCCGGTATGACGTTAACGGTTGAACCAGGTTTGTATATTTCAAAAGCCAGAGGCGTGCCAAAGAAGTTTTGGGACATCGGTATTCGTATAGAAGATGATGTGTTGGTGACGAAAGATGGTAGCCAGGTGTTAACCGAAAAACTGACTCGAGATCCTGATGAGATCGAAGCGCTGATGGCGGCTGCATAAAACTCTTTGCAGTGAACTTCGTGTAATAACCTGTGTAATAAATAGTAAGCCTGAGTAATACAAAGAGAGCCTGTCTGCTATGTCTTCACAATACATCATCACATCTGCAATTTATTAGGCTTGTATCTAAGATTTCAACATGAGTTCCAACATGAATTACAAGTTTGATATCGCCATAGTAGGTGGTGGATTGGTAGGGAGTAGCTTAGCCATTGCTTTAGCAACAACACTGTCCTCATCTTCTTATAAGATTGCTTTAATAGACTCTCAACCGTTAGCGGATATTAAACTTAACGCGAATAATCTTGATGGTCGCAGCATTGCATTGGCCTTGTCTTCAAAGAAAATGCTCGACGTATTGGGTTTGTGGGACGGTTTGCAAGAACATGCTACAGC
>CAZFEP010000202.1:0-2599 GCA_964517365.1 uncultured Thiotrichales bacterium
TCGGCCATCAAATCGGTTATTACACCCTTACCATTAAATTAATTTAATTCGTCACCATGATGTAGATCATGGTGACTTCTTTGTTACTATGTAGATTAACCATTTCATTAATCTAGACTTAGCAACCATTCCAAATGCGCGTTAGCCAGTTTTTTATTTCCACCCTAAAAGAATCTCCCGCTGATGCAGAAGTCATCAGCCATCAACTTATGTTACGTGCCGGCATGATCAGACGCCTTGCAGCTGGCCTCTATACCTGGATGCCAATCGGGCTACGCACCTTGCGCAAAGTCGAAAACATTATTCGTGAGGAGATGAATAATGCAGGTGCAGTTGAAGTGTTAATGCCATCCGTACAACCCTCTGAACTTTGGCAAGAATCTGAACGCTGGGACCAATATGGTCCAGAACTTTTACGTTTGCATGATCGTCATGGCCGTGAGTTTTGCTACGGGCCAACTCATGAAGAAGTTATTACTGATTTTGTACGCAAAGAAATTCGCAGTTACAAACAACTACCGGTTAACTTTTATCAGATCCAAACTAAGTTTCGTGATGAAATTCGCCCTCGCTTTGGAGTCATGCGTGCACGTGAATTCAGTATGAAAGACGCATACTCTTTCCACTTAAGCAAAGCATGTCTTGAGAACACCTATAGCAAAATGTTCGATACGTACCATAATATTTTTCGTCGTCTCGGCTTGGAGTTTCGAGCCGTAGAAGCAGATACCGGAAGTATAGGCGGAAATGCTTCACATGAATTTCATGTCTTAGCAGACTCTGGTGAAGATGCGATTGCATTTTCCAACCAAAGTAATTACGCCGCCAATGTAGAACTTGCCCCTACTTTTAAAGCAAAGCCATCTAACAACAACTGCGAATCACCATTAACAAAAATAGCCACACCCGCTCAGCATAGCATCGAAGATGTTTGCAACTTTCTTAATGTTAAACCTGAACAAACCATTAAGACGCTTATTATCAAAGGTACTGATGACAGCCTCATTGCATTAGTGCTTCGAGGCGACCATGAATTGAATATCGTTAAAGCTCAAAAGCTAGAGGGTGTAGCAGTACCCTTTGAGTTTGCAGATGAAAAACAAATTTCGCAAACAGTAAAATGCGCACCCGGCTCTATCGGACCATTAGACTTAGATATTCCCATTTTGATTGATCATGCCGCAGCAGCCATTACGGATTTTGTATGTGGCGCCAATGAGGACGGGTTTCACTATCAAAATGCAGACTGGCAAAGAGATTGCAAAAACTTCAAAGACATGACGAATGTAGATATTCGTAAAATAGCGGAAGGCGATGTCAGCCCAGATGGCAAAGGCACTGTTTCAATTAAGCGTGGCATAGAAGTTGGGCATATATTCCAACTTGGAGATAAGTATAGTCAAGCACTCAACGCATGTGTATTAAATGCTGACGGCAAAGATCAAGTCGTCACGATGGGCTGTTACGGTATTGGCGTTACCAGAGTAGTGGCTGCCGCTATTGAACAAAATTATGATGGGCATGGCATAATTTGGCCTGAGTCTATTGCACCATTTCAAGTTTCTTTAATACCCATTAATCTAAAAAAATCCGCAGACGTACAATCTACATGCGAAAAATTGTACGCTGAACTTAGTGAGTTGGGGTTTGACGTGCTTTTTGATGACCGAGACACTCGCGCTGGATTAATGTTTGCTGATCATGAACTTATCGGCATCCCGCACCGAATTATTGTGGGCGATCGTGGCCTTAAAGAAGGTAATATAGAATATAAAGGTCGCGCAGACTCCGATTCCCAACAAATTTCACTACTTAGCGTGCATGATTTCCTAAAAGATAAAATTAATATTCAACAACTATCGCCTTAGGCTTGATTTAAGAAACTTTTTTGACAATCTAGCCACTAATAACCCTAACGAATATTATCCAGAGTGTTTATTACCCAATAGTTTTTAGATGATAGTTTTAGTATCTTGCTTTCATCTAGAGGATATAATCTAGTAAAGAATAATTTAGAAAGTATACTTCACAAACAATTTACTTCAGGTCTTCGCTACGCATGATAAATAAATATATATTGTTATTCATTATTACCTTTACCTTAAGTGCCTGTGCAAGCGTAAAACTTACACATGGTGGTGAAAAAGCGCGCTTATTGAGCTCAGGCGAAGTTGTAAATTGTCAAAAACGTGGGGCAACTAAAGTTCGCGTAAAACCAACCATGCTCACGGTTGCCAGACAGCCGACCGTAATCGCTAAAGAACTACAGATATTAGCTCGCAATAGTTCGGTCAATATGGGTGGAGATACCGTAACCCCTATTTCTAAAATAGACCATGGCGAACAAACTTTTGCAGTTTATCGCTGCGTACCATGAGCGCCTAGTTCGTTTTATAACCAATCAAACTAAAAGTTTTAGCAAAATACGTTTAACTACTTTTTTATGCTGGTAATTAAAGATATTTAGTATTTTATTATATTCTAATTCAGCTAGCTCTTTTCAAGCTTTATCCCTTTTTTTGCCTTGCATTCCACCTAACAATAGCTAAACTGGCCAGAAGACATATAGTTCCTAAACTTCTTTTAGCCTATGTGGTCT
>CAZFEP010000203.1:0-2563 GCA_964517365.1 uncultured Thiotrichales bacterium
ACTCGTCATCAACCACCACGATCAACTTACCGAGTTTGAGGTCTTCTAGAACTTCTGGTACTGAATTGAATTTGAAGTCGTTCATAACTTTTAATTTAACTAATGTATTAATATTAAGTGCTTAAAATTAGATAACGCATGATTTTGATAATAAATTACCTGTAAGCCTATTGCTACTTCAAAGTATCTATAAATAAGAGACCTTGATCTGCTGGATTCCCTTCTCCAACCGTAATTCGTATTGTATTTCCAGAAATTTTTGCATCAAATTTATGCTGCTTACTCCAACCACTAGCAAAAACTTCCATGCTTTCAGCACTCATACGTCTATCTATATCAAAACTAGTCTCTGTTGTTATAGGATTATTAGGGTTTTTATTAAACAAGAATATTTTATTAGCACCATCATGCTTAAACGAATACCCCACTATCTCTTTTGAAATGTTTGATAATGGGTAATCAATAGGTTTATTAGCGCCTTTCTTGCCCCATGCGAGTGCACCTAACAAGTGTAGATCATCAAATTCGTGCGAACTACCTTTAATCTCTTCTGTTATATGTGCAATTTTATTATTTTCCCATAACTTACTTGAAGGCGCTGATTTCCACGGCTCATCATTTTGTTCATCAATGACACTAACCGTTGCATTTTCTAACAACGACTTGTAATGCCCGATCTGTCCCCAGCCAGACCATGAATACCATCCATTGCCTGTTGATTTAGCCACCGCTGTTGTTCGTGTAACGCGGTGTACTTTGCGGTTATATTTTTCAAAGCTTGCTTTATATCGCTTACGCAAGTCTTGAACATCATTTACATCCATAACCAAATGATCGTATATCATGGTTAGCCCGTCCCAATCATGTATATATGAACGCGTCCATTGCTTTAAAAATTTTGTGTCTGAATTGTGGCTTTTTAAAACATATCTATCTTTGTTCTCAGAAGTATGAGTTGCATAAATATCGTTTGCAAAACTACCTAACGTAACCGGAGTACCAAATTGGTATGAACGTGGCCCTTGAGAGCCAGGATAAAAGTCTTCATCCCGATTAGGTGCACGAGATGAATTTAAGTTTTCTATATATATTGTATTTACTGGATAGCCAGAGTCACTCGTCCGATTCGCACTCGAACCATGAGTAATTGGCATCCCTTCATTCCAAATCTCATAATAAGCACTTGTGCCATTATGATCATTTTGACGAAAGTTCCATGTCGCCAAGTAAAGTTGTGGCGCTCCAACATTTAAATCACGACGCGCTTTAAATGTACCTCTGTAACCAGAATCATGCCATGTAGGCAAATCTTTGATTTCAGATAATGAATTAGGTACAGCATCATCAGGATCACTAAATAAAATATCTATATAACCATTCCACCTTGAGCCTACCTTACCTTTGCGAGATAGTTTTTTTCGAACGAAATACTTAATCGCACGACCTTCTGGTGTATTAGCAGAATTAATTAACGCATTTTCAATGTATGCGTGTGTGCGTTTAGAACTGACACTCATTATTCGCGGCCAATCATCTGGATATTTACCTTTCGAGCTTGAATCTTGATGATCATTAAAAAGCCAAACTCCTGATTCATCCGACAACATATCCAAATACGTGACTCGTGCAAACTCTTGATAATAACTAGGATTGGGATTAGCCAGACCAGAGATGTCTGCCGTATCTCTTGCTAGCAAGAAAAAGCGTGCAGAGTTAGAGTTGTAAGAGGTCGACTCAACCCATTGACCTCCAGCCATAGTCATATTTTTACCTGTGTAATAAGTATTGATATGTGACCTCATCAAACCATCACGCACAGATTGCATTTTTATCTTTAACTCTCCATCTACAAGTTTTTCTAACAATAAAGCCGCAGCAAACCAGCTTACATTTTCATCAGAATCAGTAAAAAGTAATTTTTTTTGATGATGATCATTTAGACGTTCTGCCCAAATTTCTATCTGATCTTGGATAACAGTTCGATCATCACCTTTCCAAATTTGCGGATACCATCGATCAAGTAATAATATAGAGTGCAATATATCCTGAGTGTATTGTCTAAAAGTATTTCTGCTGGAAGCTTTACCCGCATCCAGACTTGTATTAGCTGTATGCTCAATAATATATTTCAATAAATTTAATCTTACATATTCGATCCATTTGGGAGCATTTGGAACTTTTGCTTTATTATTGCCATAAAGTGCAATAGGTATTGTGATGCCCGGAAACAATGTACGACCGTCATGAATTTTACCATTACCTAGTACATACGGTTTGACAAGTTCAATATGTTTGTCATAAGCAGACGAATCTTTACCAATATTTTCTATTACTTTTTTTCGTCTGAATTCTGGCAACAAAGGTGTTGCACCTTCCACCAAGGGAAGAGCACTAGGTAACTCTGCATTAACGGGTGAGAAAGTTACGAAGGAAAGAATTAAAAAAATAAAACTTAGTTTTATATACATAGATAATCAAGAAGTTAGAAGAACAATTAAATTGATCTTGGAGTAGAAATTGCAGTACTTAGTGTACTACGTATCTAAAATGGTGCCCGGGGCCG
>CAZFEP010000204.1:0-2527 GCA_964517365.1 uncultured Thiotrichales bacterium
CGCATATAGCCCGCGCATTGCACTAGAGGCTCAACGATAACCGCACAGACTTCATCATGATGTTGTTCTAGCGTTTTCTCCATATGAACAAACATACGCGTCGCATAATCCGCTTCCGTCTCCCCTGCTTCACGGTTAAAGTTGTCTGGGCTAGGTACAGTGATGACATCTAACAACAAGGGCTCATAGACTTCTTTGTAAAGTGCGACATCTCCCAAAGACAATGCACCAATGGTTTCACCATGGTAGGAATTACTTAAATTGATGAATTTGGTTTTTTTCTCTTTGCCTACGTTCTTCCAGTAATGAAAACTCATTTTTAGTGCGACTTCTACCGCGGAAGATCCGTTATCTGCATAGAAACACTTTTGCAGTGGTTCTGGTGTCATCTGCACCAGTTGTTCGGATAATTTAATTATCGATTCATGTGAAAAGCCTGCGAGTAACACATGCTCCATTTGATCTAACTGAGCTTTGATGGAATTGCTAATCGTGTCGTTTGAATGGCCAAACAAATTCACCCACCAGGAACTAATCGCATCGATATAGCGTTTGCCTTCAAAATCTTCCAGCCACACGCCTTTAGCGCTTTTAATCGGCGTCATCGGTAGACGCTCGTGGTCCTTCATTTGTGTGCATGGATGCCAAATGTGGTCTAAATCTCGTTGCTTGAGATCTTTAGTCGCATTGCTCGTGGTCAAGACGGTTTCCTATTATGTATTTGTTTAGGTTTGCCAGTAATCTCAGCCTATAAAGCTGGGTCTAATAAGCTAATGAACGCTACTGTATTTGTGCTTCACATGAAACAAAAACCAGTTTAGCGCTTAAAAAATGAACATATGTGATTGAAGTAAATGAAGATGCTGAAAAAGCTAGAAACTACTTTAACTTCACTAATTTTTATCCCTATCTTTTTCTATAGCAAGGCCTAACGTACACTGCATAGTATGAGTAACAAAGAAGTTTATATTGTTGATGCCAGCCGTTCCCCGTTTCTAAAAGCGCGCGGAAGGCCTGGCCCGTTTCAAGCATCGGACTTGGCCGTTCAATCAGCCAATCCTTTATTGATGCGCCAGCCTTTTGCACCCGAAGAACTGGATGAAGTAATTGTTGGCTGTGTTGGCCCTAGCCCGGATGAAGTAAATATTGCACGCGTGATTAGTTTGCGCGTGGGTTGTGGTGACAAAGTGCCGGCCTGGACAGTACAACGCAATTGCGCATCCGGCATGCAAGCCATCGATTCTGCTTACTCAAATATATTGCTTGGTAAATCAGACATCGTGTTGGCAGGAGGTGCAGAAGCGATGAGCCACTCTCCTGTTTTGTTTAATCATCACATGGTGAATTTTTTAGCTGATTTGAATCGTGCCAAAACACCGGTACAAAAAATTAAAACCATCACTACATTCAGACCCAAAATGTTAACGCCGGTGATTGGTTTATTAAAAGGTTTAACTGATCCTGTTGTAGGACTCTCGATGGGGCAAACGGCTGAAAACCTAGCACACAAATTCAATATCACACGTGAAGACATGGATGCCTTTGCAGTTGAAAGCCACTTGCGTTTAGTTGCTGCACAAGAAAATGAAATCTTTAAAGATGAAATGGAAATTGTCTACGATGATAAAGGCAAAGCCTATGATCTAGATGATGGTGTGCGCCCAGATTCAAGTATGGAAAAACTAGCTAAGTTAAGACCTGTGTTTGATAAAAAGCATGGCAATGTCACTGCAGGAAACAGCGCACAAATTACTGATGGTGCTTCCTGGGTGATTCTCGCCAGCGAAGCAGCGGTGAAAAAACATAATCTTAATGTAATGGGTCGATTGATTTCTTCGAATTGGGCCGGGTTAGATCCGCGTCATATGGGCTTAGGCCCGGTGCACGCAACGGTACCCATGTTGCAAGAACAGAAGTTGAATGCAGACGATATTGACTATTGGGAAGTGAATGAAGCCTTTGCTGCTCAAGTACTCGCATGCCTGGCCGCATGGAAAGACCCTGCTTACTGCAAAGAACAATTTAATATGGACCACGCCTTTGGCGAAGTTCCGCATGAAAAACTTAATGTAGATGGCGGTGCGGTGAGCATGGGCCACCCTGTTGGAGCGAGTGGCGCGCGCATCGTGCATCACTTGCTAAGCACTTTAGAGCGCAACAAAAGCAAACTAGGTGTCGCTTCTATTTGTATTGGTGGCGGCCAAGGTGGCGCCATGTTAGTTGAAAACCTGCGATAACCCCAAACGATAAAAATAATGCAAGATTACAAACATTGGCAGCTTGAAAAAAACAGCGACGGTATTGTCTGGTTGGGGATGGATGTAGAAGATTCCAGTACCAATGTGCTATCTGCCTCGGTACTTTCTGAGTTAAATCAAATACTCGTCGATCTCTCTAAGAATTTACCTACCGGTATTGCGATTACCTCAAATAAAGATAAAGGCTTTATTGCGGGTGCTGATGTTAAAGAATTTACAAAAATCTCAAGTGATAAAGAAGCCTTAGAGCTGGTTCAATATGGACAGTC
>CAZFEP010000205.1:0-2526 GCA_964517365.1 uncultured Thiotrichales bacterium
CTACTTGAAGCACTTCATCAATCCATTGAACTGGAATGATTTCAAGCTTTTGCTTAATATTGTTAGGAATTTCAGTTAAATCTTTTTCATTATCCTTAGGAATCATGACGGTTTTAATTCCACCTCGATGAGCGGCTAAAAGTTTCTCTTTTAAGCCCCCGATTGGCAGCACTTCACCGCGCAAAGTAATTTCTCCTGTCATTGCCACATCAGCTCTAACCGGTATCTTGCTAAGGGCTGAAACGATCGCCGTAGTCATGCCTACACCAGCACTAGGACCATCTTTTTTCACAGCACCTTCAGGTACGTGTATGTGAATATCCGCACTTTCATAGAAATCCGGTTTAATACCCAGTACGGAGGCTCGGCTTCTCACCACCGTTTGTGCCACCTGGATAGACTCTTGCATGACATCTTCTAATTGACCCGTTCGACTGGTTTTACCCTTACCAGGGATCACCACTGCTTCAATGGTTAACAATTCGCCGCCCACTTCTGTCCACGCCAAACCGGTAACCTGACCGACTTGATCGTTTTCTTCAGCTAAGCCATAACGGAAACGTTTCACACCTAGATACTTTTCTAGGTTGCGTGTCGTGATAGAAACTTTGCTAGCGTCTTTGTCTTTGGCGTCTTTGCTTTTGCCTTTAGTAAGTACAATCGACTTCACAACTTTACGGCAAACCTTTGATATTTCACGCTCTAGATTACGCACACCGGCTTCACGTGTGTAGTATCGAATGACATCACGCACGGCGTTATCGGCAAAATTAATTTCATCGTCTTTCAAGCCATTTGCTTTCATAGCTTTTGGAACGAGATATTTAATGGCAATGTTTTTCTTCTCGTCTTCGGTGTAACCCGGCAAACGAATCACTTCCATACGGTCCAATAATGGACCCGGAATACTCAATGTGTTGGCAGTCGCTACAAACATTACATCTGACAAATCATAATCTACTTCTAGATAGTGATCAGCAAAGGTGTGATTTTGCTCTGGATCTAGAACTTCCAACATGGCGGATGCCGGATCACCACGGAAATCTGCTGCCATCTTGTCGATCTCATCCAACAAAAATAACGGGTTACGCACCTCTACTTTTGAGAGGTTCTGGATGATTTTGCCTGGCAATGAACCGATATAGGTTCTTCTATGGCCGCGAATTTCTGCTTCATCACGCACACCACCCAGGGCCATACGCGAAAATTTACGATTGGTTGCACGCGCAATGGATTTACCGATTGAAGTTTTACCTACGCCCGGAGGACCAACTAAACATAAAATTGGGCCTTTAGACTTTTTAACTCTCTGTTGAACCGCCAAGTATTCAAGGATGCGTTCTTTAACTTTATCCAGACCATAGTGATCTTCTTCTAGAATGGCTTCTGCAGCGGCTAGATCATTGCGTACCTTGGATTTTTTCTTCCATGGCACACCCACTAACCAATCGATGTAATTTCGAACCACGGTCGCTTCTGCTGACATTGGCGACATCATTTTTAATTTATTTAATTCGGAATCAGCCTTTTCTTTGGCTTCTTTAGACATGCCTGCTTTTTCAATTTTCTCTTGCAGCTCGTCAACTTCATTCGGCACATCATCAATCTCACCTAGCTCTTTTTGAATGGCTTTCATTTGCTCATTCAAATAGTACTCACGTTGAGATTTTTCCATCTGCTGTTTCACGCGGCCGCGAATGCGCTTTTCAATCTGCAATACATCTAGCTCACCTTCGATTAACGTAATCAGGTGTTCTAAGCGTAACTGTACGGTTCTGATTTCTAACACATGTTGTTTTTCATCAAGCTTTAATGACATGTGTGCAGCAATAGTATCAGCCAGCCTTGATGGTTCATCAATGCCAGCTAATGAAGTTAACACTTCAGGAGGTACTTTCTTATTCAGCTTTACATATTGCTCGAACATGGTGGTTACTGAACGCGCTAAGACTTCCAATTCTTTCTCGTCTTCTGCTTCCTCACTTTCTAGCAAACCAATTTGCGCGCTAAAAAATTCTTCACCTTCAGAATAATTAATAACTTCTGCTCGCTCTACCCCTTCAACAAGAACCTTAATCGTTCCATCCGGTAGTTTTAGAAGCTGTAATATTGTGGAGAGTGTTCCTATTTGATGGATTTCATCAATTTGAGGATCATCAATTTCAGCACTCTTTTGTGCGACTAACAAAATCTGCTTGTTATCAGACATGGCTGCATCCAGCGCCTGAATAGATTTTTCTCGCCCTACAAATAGAGGGATGACCATATGCGGGTAAACCACTACATCACGTAATGGCAGTACCGGCACTGTCTGACTTTCGTCACCAGCAATTTTGTCGGTTACATCCTTAGAACTTGAATCTTCACTCATATTTTATTTATACCGTTGGTTAAATCTGTTTATTTACGTGAGGCGAATTAATTGAATTTATCAATAAGTTATTGTAGTAACAGAGAATTACTTTGTAACCCAAAATATGGGGATATTTTGTAGGGAATTCAAGGTCAGCGTGGCTGACTGTACAC
>CAZFEP010000206.1:0-2518 GCA_964517365.1 uncultured Thiotrichales bacterium
TGTGCAATTAACATTAGCGTAGCAGGTGACAAGTAAGGTGATGATCCACAGTATGTAGCATAACGACCGAATAACTGCTGCAATCTTTCATCATCAAAAAAGGTAAGTAATGATGACCACATTGTAGAAAATGGTTTTATATGCAAGAGGTTGCTTAAACCTTGTGAGCCTGTTCTATACGTTAAGCTAAGTACATTGGGTCGTTGTGAGCGTATAAAAGTTTTATCCAGAGCGTTAAACATCTTCTCGGTTTGCTTGCAAAATGCTAAATAACTTTCACCATTTTTCTTGTTTGAAAAAGTACTAATAGCATCTGCCGACTTGTTTCTGTCTGCAAAAAGGTCGAGTTTTTGTTCAGAATCCCAAGCATGCCGAGCTAAGATGTCTAATGGCTCTATGTTTATGTAGTCATTTAAGTTTGCGCCTGCATCATCAAAAATATATTCAAATAAATCACGCATCGTGAATACAGTGGGCCCGGAGTCGATAAGTGAATGTCCTACTTTGACTTGACGAATTTTACCTCCCACACAAGCTGCACGTTCTACAACTGTGACTTCGAAGCCTCTAGAAGCCAGAGTGGATGCAGAAACGAGCCCTGCAACACCTGCACCGACCACAACCACTCGTTTTTTATGATCTTGCATTTAAATGATTGATATATATGTAAAAGTAATATTAGATTAAACGTAAAAATTAGTTTACACTATATGCTGTAAATAAATATAGACACTTTATTACTTATCCGAGGTGCATCGTGGACGCTAAGAGTAGAATCGAGCAGGTTTTAAATCATTCCCTAGACCATGCAACGAAGGGTGCTTGCCCACCCAAGTTAGCGGAAGCCGTTAAGTATTCAGTATTTCCGGGGGGTGCCAGAATCAGGCCTAAACTATGCTTGGCAGTAGCCTGTGCAAATGGAGAGCTTGATCCAGAATTATCAAATGCCGCTTGTGCTGCGATAGAGTTATTACATTGTGCATCCCTTGTGCATGATGATATGCCTTGTTTCGACAATGCAGATGAACGTCGAGGCAAGCCAACCGTTCATGTTAAGTATGGTGAGCAAATTGCATTATTGACGGGTGATGCACTAATCGTTCATGCTTTTGAAACAGTGGGTTTGGCCATTAACCAGGCTCATGCGCAAGGCAGAATTCCTAAACGATTACCACAACTTTTAACCACCATTAGCCGTTCTGTTGGGGCGCCTAGTGGAATTGTTGCAGGTCAAGCATGGGAGTGTGAGGAAGCAACAGATATATCTAAGTACCATCAGTCTAAAACAGGATCTTTGTTTGTTGCGGCTACTTGTTGTGGCGCTATTGCTTCAGGAGCGGATCCAGAATCTTGGGTATCTTTGGGTAAATATATTGGTGAAGCCTATCAAATTGCAGATGATATTTTAGATGCTACCGCACCTGCAGGTTCATTAGGTAAGCCGGTGGGTAATGATGTGATTGTAGGAAGCCCTAATATTGTTAGTGAAAATGGACTTGAGTATTCAATTAGTAGGCTTGAGGAGCTTATTACTAAAGCAACGGTTTCGGTGCCAAGCTGTGTAGGACGTGATTGGTTACGCGATTTAATCGTTGAGGAAGCTAAGCAGTTTATTCCTAATAAAGATGAACAAGCTACCGATAAAATTATAGCGGAGTTAGGTACAAAGCAACGCTTAAGTACGTTTGATGATGCGATTGACCTGAGGGGCATGGTTGCGTGAATTTTGGCTGAAGCGGCGTGATTTGCTACTTGCAAATCCTCGTTTTCAACGTTGGGTATCTTCTTTTCCTTTAACTAAAGCGACTGCTGAAAAAAAGGCGAATAAGCTATTTGATATTTGTGCAGGCTTTGTTTATTCACAAATCTTGTCTGCTTGCATCCAGCTTAAGGTGTTTGATTTACTTTCAGATGGTCCTAGGTCGCTGGAAAGTTTATCAAAAGATATGGGTTTATCGGATAACGCAGCTGCAAATTTGTTAGATGCTGCATGTTCTCTAGATTTAGTAGAAAAACGTAAAGATAGTAAGTACAGGCTTGGTGAGCTGGGTGCGGCTTTACTGGGTAATCCTGGAATTGATGCAATGATTCAGCATCACGATAAATTATATATAGATTTACAAGACCCTGTTGCTTTACTAAAAGATCTAAATAAGCCAACTGAATTATCAAAATATTGGGCTTACGCTCAAGCGCAAAATCCAGAAGACCTGCAGGATCATCAAACTTCAGAATATTCTCAACTCATGTCTGATTCAATGTCTTTGTTGGCTGAGGATATTTTGGATAGTTATTCTTTTGAGGAGCATAAATGTCTGCTTGATTTAGGTGGTGGTTCTGGCACTTTTGTAATAAACGTCTGTAAACGCTGGACGGGATTGCAAGCCCAATTATTTGACCTTCCCGCAGTTGAAAAACTTGCTAATGAGCGCATGCAAAAGCATGGCATGGCCAATAGGGTCTCTACTGTTCCGGGTAATTTGTTTACTTCACCCTTGCCAACGGGTGCGGATGTGAT
>CAZFEP010000207.1:0-2512 GCA_964517365.1 uncultured Thiotrichales bacterium
AATTTAAAGAATTTGTATCCGGTGGAAGCACTATGGATATGGCTACAGGTATTATAATTGGTGCAGCCGTAACTGCATTAGTAGGTTCACTTGTAGATGACATCATTATGCCTGTTGTAGGTTTATTTACAGGCGGAACGGATTTTTCCAGTTTGTTTATGGTATTGGGAGATGGGGAATTTGATACTCTTGCTGCCGCACAAGAAGCAGGTGCATCCGTTTTTGCATACGGTGCATTCATCAATGCCATCATTAACTTCTTAATCATTTCTTTTGTGATCTTCATGATCATTAAAGGTGTGAATAACATGAAGAAAAAAGAAGCAGAAGCGCCAGCTGAACCACCAGAAGATCTTGTTTTGCTACGTGAAATACGTGACAGCCTTAAAAAATAAGGAATAACTGTGTAAGAATATTTAACGAATATACTTACAATATTAAGACCTGAAAGCCTACGTAATGAATTTTACGTAGGCTTTTTTATTTGCTTTGTTTTTCATTTACCTTATTTTATACAAGGTGTTTATATAAAATAGATTTTACAAATGTCCCAGCATAGCTAAAGAAGTAACTTCATTACCAATAATGAAATGATCAAGCACTTTAACGTCTACTAGTAATAAAGCATCACGTAAGGTGCGTGTAATTTCTATATCAGAAGTACTCGGCTTTGCATCACCAGAAGGGTGGTTGTGCGCGAGAATAATAGCATTAGCATTGTGTTGAAGGGCTTGCTTAACCACTTCTCTGGGATGGACTTCTGCACTATTCAACGTTCCCGCAAAAAGTTCCTCATATTTTATTACCCGATTTTTTGTATCTAGAAACAAACATGCGAAGACTTCTTTTTTATAGTCTCGCATGCGCATAAGTAAAAACTGTTTTGCATCATCCGGGTTAGTTAATGGGCCTTCGCGCTCCAAAGCTTCACGTAAATACCTACGTGACATCTCTAGACAAGCTTGTAGTTGAGTAAATTTTGCTACCCCCAAGCCTTTTGCCTGACAAAATGTTTCAAGATCTGCGGACAGTAACTGCCTCAAGCTACCGAAGTCAGCTATCAGCTCTCGTGCTAAATCCACCGCTGATTTTCCTTTTACACCAGTTCGCAGAAAAATAGCGAGTAGCTCAGCATCCGAAAGTGCATTTGCGCCGTGTTTTAATAGACGCTCACGTGGTCTTTCGCCTTCAGGCCAATCAGAAATCGCCATATATCCCCTTTACTATCTCTATTCCAACAAGCTCTATTCCCATAAGCCCTTGAAAAGTATTAACACTATATTGACCAAAGGTTTATAAGGCTTGGTTAGCTGTGTATAGAATTAAACCATTTTCTTGGGCATATTTGGTAAACTAAATGCTATGTCTTTAGCCAATAAAAATATTTTACTCGGTGTAAGTGGCGGCATAGCCGCATATAAAAGCGCTGAATTGGTTCGCGAATTAGTTCGTGCACAAGCACAAGTGCGTGTGATTATGACGCGCTCTGCTAAAGAATTTATTACCCCGCTGACGTTTCAAGCCTTATCTGGTAACCCGGTTTTAACGGATGAATTTGAATATGCGGAAGCGGCAAATGGCATGGACCACATTGCCTTAGCACGCTGGGCTGATGTCATTCTAATTGCACCTGCAAGTGCGAATACATTATCTAAATTAACTCATGGTGGTGCAGATGATTTACTCAGTACTACCTGCCTGGCAACTCATGCCACCATCGCGCTTGCACCGGCGATGAATCAGGTCATGTGGGCAAATAGCGCCACACAAGACAACGTTGAGCAATTAAATAAACGAGGCTTTGTGTTTTTTGGTCCGGCTGCAGGTTCTCAAGCATGTGGTGATGTAGGTGAAGGACGCATGTTTGAACCACATCAGTTAGTGCTCTCACTAAGTAATTTATTCAATACCGGTGAATTAACCGGAATTAATGTCATGGTAACGGCTGGCCCTACTCGGGAGGCCATTGATCCTGTGCGATATATTAGTAATCGTAGTTCAGGTCGTATGGGTTATGCGATTGCTGAAGCGGCTCATGATGCAGGCGCAAATGTTCAACTTATCACCGGTCCGGTTTCTTTAACGGTGCCTGAAGGTATAAAAAGCGTATCGGTGTTAACTGCACAAGAAATGTTTGATGCGGTACAAGCCGATATTGAAGACAAACAAATTTTTATAAGTTGCGCGGCAGTTGCTGATTATCGTCCCGTTGCGAAGCAACCTGATAAAATTAAAAAACTACATGAAGATTTATCTGTAAAGCTGGTACGTAACCCAGATATACTCGCAGAAGTGGCTAAACACCAAAACAAGCCTTTTGTTGTGGGCTTTGCTGCTGAAACTCGTGACCTTGAGAAATATGCCAAGCAGAAACTAGAGCGTAAACGTCTGGATATGATTGCTGGTAATGATGTTTCAGATGACAGCATTGGTTTTGATAGTCCAGAAAATGCTTTAGAGATATTTTGGACAGGTGGACATTGCTCACTAGAGCGTGATACAAAAACAAAAA
>CAZFEP010000208.1:0-2477 GCA_964517365.1 uncultured Thiotrichales bacterium
AATCCGTTTTTAGAGCGTTTTTATCAAAACCCGCGTGAAGCCGCACTTTCTACACAATTGCATTTTTTGTTACAGCGTTCTAGGCAACTGCAAGAGTTTAAACAAGCAGATATTTTCTCACCCGTGCGCGTTGCAGATTTTCTTATCGAGAAAGATCGTTTGTTTGCACAAGTTACGTTGAATACAAGTGAATATGAATTGTATGAACAAATATATTCTCACTTGACAATCGATGCACCAAAGCCTGATTTAGTAGTGTACTTGCAAGCACCGGTAGAAACACTGCTACAAAGAATTCGTAAGCGTGGACGTGGTTATGAGCGTTTGGTTGAAACCGCTTATCTCGAGCAATTAAACGAAGCTTATGCAAAATTCTTTTACGATTATAACGATGCACCTTGTCTGATTGTGAATGCAAGTGATATTGATTTCATTAATAATGATAAAGATTATGAGTTGTTATTAAGTGAGATTTTAAATACTGAGGCAGGTAAGCGTTACTTCAACCCGCTTCCATTTGTGGGCTAAAAAATTAGTATCCTTTACCATTATTGCCGTATTAATTTTCCAGATTAATATTACGGTTTTTAAAAAATTCATGGGTAAAATATTGCTGAGTTAAATAGAAATGAGCATTCACAAGCCAAATACAAACACAACACTTACACGGCTTCATGCCATGAAAAATAGTGGTGAGAAAATTGCATGTTTAACTGCATATGATGCCAGTTTTGCGGCCATTCTGGATCAGTCCGGTATGGACGTTATTCTTGTGGGTGATTCTTTGGGGATGGTGGTGCAAGGACAAGATAGTACGGTCTCTGTCACCATGGAAGATATGATTTATCATAGTCAGTGTGTAAGTAGTGCCGCTAAACAAGCCTTCATTGTTGCAGACATGCCCTTTATGTCTTATACCAATGTTGACCAGGCGTTAGCGAATGCTACTGATTTAATTCAGTTGGGTGGTGCGCAAATGGTGAAGCTAGAAGCATCCACTCGACAAGCAAGTATTGTGCAAGAGCTTAGTGAATGCGGTATTCCTATATGTGCACACTTGGGTTTGCGGCCGCAATATATTCACAAGTTGGGTGGTTATGCCATGCAAGGTAAAGATGAAGCGAGTGCAAATGAACTTTATGAAAGTGCAGATAGCTTGCAAGCTGCCGGTGCAGATATGTTGCTGTTAGAGTGTGTGCCCGATGCATTGGCAAACAAAATCACCCAACAGTCATCAATACCAGTGATTGGTATAGGAGCCGGGCCTCAATGTGATGGTCAAATTCTTGTGCTGCATGATGTGCTGGGTATTACACATGGCACGACTCCTAAGTTTGCAAAAAACTTTCTTGCAGAAGCGGATGATATTCAATCTGCAATTGAGCGTTACGTGAAAGATGTAAAAGAGCTTGCATTTCCTGGCTAGTAGTTTCCAATAAAGTTTTATATCCAATAATAATTTATTAAGTGTATGCAAATTGTAACGACTGTTGCTGAATTGCGTAAGCAAATAGGTGCGTGGAAAAGACAAGGTCATAAAATTGTTTTAGTGCCTACTATGGGTAACCTCCATGATGGACATATAGAACTCATTAAGCATGCGCATGCATGCGGTGATAAAGTGGTATGCAGTGTTTTTGTTAATGCATTACAGTTTGATCGCAAAGAAGATCTAAAGGCATACCCGCGCACGCCTGAGCAAGATCTTGCAGCCTTACAAACAGAAAATGTTGATGTAGTGTTTATGCCCGAACATGCCGAGGTATATGCGAAAGAACATCAGCCTGAAAAAGAAATACCCAAGCACTCGCTAAATCATGAATTGTGTGGAAAATTCAGACCAGGTTTCTTTGATGGCATTGTTGAAGTAGTAGCAAGGCTATTTCATATTGTTAGTCCTGATGTAGCCGTGTTTGGCGAAAAAGATTTCCAACAACTCGTAATTATTAAGCGTTTGGTTGAAGATATGGGTTTTTCAATTCAAATTGAACAGATACCTACTCAGCGTGAAGAGGACGGGCTGGCATTTAGCTCTCGTAACTCATACCTAAATTCGCATGAAAGGGTAGAAGCTAAACAAATTTATCAAACATTGTTATATGTAAAAACCCAGATTCAAACAGGGTCCCTAGCGCTTGATGTGATCGAAAAACGGGCTTTCGAAGCGTTGAAAAAGGCTGGATTTCGACCTGATTACATTGTTATTCGGGATGCAAAAACTATTGGGCCTGCAAGCTATAGTACTGATTCTATTGTGATTTTAGTTGCTGCGTGGTTGGGTAAGACACGCTTAATCGACAACCTACTGTTACAAATGCGCTAAATCAGTATAATTTCTTTAAACTTTAATCATAAAATCTAAGTAATTTTATAACCGTTTATATTAAGGAGACAAATATGTGGGTTTTAATCGTTTTTTGTGTCGTGTTGAGCTTTGTTATTAACATTGCTGCACAATTGAATTTATTCAGTCATCT
>CAZFEP010000209.1:0-2470 GCA_964517365.1 uncultured Thiotrichales bacterium
GTTGAATATTGGGTATGCAAAATTCAACCTGGAAAAATGTTATATGAAATGGAAGGGGTAGATGAGCAAATTGCGCGTGAAGCTTTCAAGCTTGCAGCAGCAAAACTGCCAATTAAAACTACCTTCGTTTCACGTACGGTAATGTAATTATGAAAGTTGAAGACCTTAGAAGTAAATCAGTTAAAGAGCTTGGTGTTGAGCTGCTCGAGCTACGCAAAGAACAATTTAACCTACGTATGCAAAAAGCTGTTGGCCAAGCATCACGTGTTCATCTTTTTAAAGAAAATAGAAGAAATATTGCGCGCGTAAAAACAATAATTACCGAAAAACAAGATCAAAAATAATTAAAGAAATATCACTATGCAAATGATTAACCTAAGTAGCCTGTTATTGAGAGATTCGAATGTCTGAAGAAAATAAGATACGTACTCTGCAGGGTAAAGTGATAAGTGACAAGATGGATAAGTCCGTTACGGTTCTATTGGAGCGTCAAGTAAAACACTCCTTATATAAAAAATATATTAAGCGTTCTACTAAGTTACATGTTCATGATGAAAATAATGAATGTTCAATAGGCGATATGGTTTCAATCCGTGAATGCCGACCTATATCCAAGACAAAGTCATGGACTTTGGTTGAAGTATTAGAGCAGGGTGCAGAGGTCTAGTTATGATTCAGATGCAAACTACGCTGGAAGCAGCGGATAATAGTGGTGCACGAAAGCTCATGTGTATCAAGGTCTTGGGAGGTTCGCATCGCCGTTATGCAAGAATTGGTGATGTGATAAAAGTAAGTATTAAAGATGCGATTCCTCGCGGCAAAGTTAAAAAAGGCGAAGTCTACAACGCTGTAGTTGTGCGTACAGCAAAAGGGGTAAGGCGCACCGATGGATCTTTGATTCGTTTTGATTCGAATGCTGCAGTATTGTTGAATGCTAATCTTCAGCCGATCGGTACTCGTATCTTTGGACCGGTTACGCGCGAGCTAAGAACAGAAAAGTTTATGAAAATAATTTCGTTAGCGCCAGAAGTGCTTTAAATATAAGCGCAATTAATTTAGTGGCCAAGAAATATAAATAGAAATAGAAATATAAATATTAAGATTTTGATAAAGAAGTATTAAAGACATGCACAAGATACATAGAGGTGATGATGTAATTGTTATCGCTGGAAAAGATAAAGGTCGGCGCGGCACGGTATTAAAAGTGCTGGATGACAAGCGTGTTGTGGTTGAAAGTATAAATATAGCCAAGAAACATGTTAAAGCTAATCCAAATGCCGGTGTTTCCGGTGGAATTGTTGAGCGTGAAATGCCGCTAGATATATCTAATGTGATGGTGTTTAACCCATCGACTAATAAAGGTGATCGCATTGGATTTAAGGTATTAAAAGACAATAAAAAAGTTCGCTTTTTTAAATCAAATGGCGAAGTAGTTGACGTATAGAGATAGATATAATGGCGCGTTTACAAGAATTTTATAATGAAACTGTTCGTAATCAACTTATGGATAAGTTTAGCTTCAAAAATGTTATGCAAGTTCCTCGTATCGAGAAAATAACGCTTAATACAGGTGTGGGTGAAGCGGTACGGGATAAGAAATTGATTGAAAAAGTCGTTTCAGATATGGAACAGATTGCTGGCCAAAAGGTTGTAGTAACGAAAGCAAAGAAATCAATCGCTGGATTCAGTATTCGAGATGACTACCCTATTGGTGTAAAGGTGACGCTTCGTAGACAACGAATGTATGAATTTTTAGATCGACTAATCAGTATCTCGATTCCGCGTATTCGTGACTTTAGAGGGATGAGTGCAAAAGCATTTGATGGGCGTGGTAATTATAGTCTTGGCATCACAGAACAAATCATCTTCCCAGAGATAGATTATGACAAAATTGATGCGCTTCGCGGAATGGATATCGCCATTACGACTAGTGCAAGAACTGATGAAGAAGCTAAAGCATTGTTAGAAGCTTTTAGCTTTCCGTTTAGAAAGTAAATAGAGAGAATATATATGGCTAAGCTTTCAATGGTAGCGCGCGACACAAAGCGTGAAAAAGAAGTGCTACGTTGTGCAAAAAAACGAGCTGACTTAAAAGCAATCGTTAAAAGTGCAACGACAAGTTACGAAGAGAAAGAAGCTGCGGTATTGCAGTTGCAAAAACTACCAAGAAACGCTAGCCCAGTTCGTATGCGGAATCGCTGTAAGCTTACGGGCAGACCTAAAGGTTATTACCGTAAATTTGGTCTTGGTCGCAATAAATTACGTGAAGCCGCTATGCGTGGTGACGTACCTGGCTTAGTAAAGGCTAGTTGGTAAAAGATAGTATTTTATAAATCTGCATTAAGTATAAAGATTAAGGAAGCATTATGAGTATGAGTGATCCGATATCCGACATGTTGACACGTATCCGAAATGGACAAAGTGCCAATAAAGTTACGGTAGACATTCCTTCTAATAATGTTAAGCAATC
>CAZFEP010000210.1:0-2457 GCA_964517365.1 uncultured Thiotrichales bacterium
AAAAAATGAGCGCTAATGCAGAAAGTATTCAAACCAAGTCGGCACAATTGTCGGAAGAATTCACACAAGCTTTTTCAGGTTCTAATAAAGTATACGTGCAAGGATCACGTGACGATATTAAAGTAGGCATGCGTGAAGTTTTATGTACAAGCACTTCAGCTAGCTTTGGTGAAGAAGAAAACCCACCTATCACCGTTTATGATACATCAGGCCCATACACCGATTCCGATACCGAAATAGATTTATTGCAAGGGCTTGCGCCTATGCGTAGTGGCTGGATTGCTGAACGTAATGATACAGAGCAATTAACAGGTCCTTCATCAGAATTTGGTACTGCAAGGCAGGAAGATCCTAAGACCGCGCATTTACGCTTTTCACATTATCATGCTCCTCGCCGCGCAATGTCTGGAAAAAATGTCACGCAAATGCATTATGCAAAGCAAGGCATAGTCACGCCAGAGATGGAGTACATTGCCATTCGTGAAGATATGCGTTTGCAGGAGCATCGAAAAGATCCTCGCTACAGCAAAATTATAAAACAACATGCGGGTGTAAATTTTGGTGCAAATATTCCTGATCAAATCACACCTGAGTTTGTGCGAGATGAAGTGGCAAATGGCCGTGCGATTATTCCTAATAATATAAACCATCCTGAATCAGAGCCGATGATTATTGGCAGGAATTTTCTCGTTAAAATTAATACTAATTTAGGAAACTCTGCAGTGACTTCTTCTATTGAAGAAGAAGTTGAAAAAATGGTTTGGTCGGTACGCTGGGGTGGTGACACAGTGATGGATTTATCTACGGGTAAAAACATTCATGAAACCCGTGAATGGATTATTCGAAATTCCCCGGTTCCTATAGGTACTGTTCCAATTTATCAGGCATTAGAAAAAGTAAATGGTAAAGCAGAAGACCTAACTTGGGAAATGTTTAGAGACACACTTATTGAACAAGCCGAACAAGGTGTGGATTATTTTACCATCCATGCAGGTGTGCGTTTGGCTTATGTTCCAATGACGGCTGATCGCGTAACCGGTATAGTTTCTCGTGGTGGGTCTATCATGGCGAAGTGGTGTTTAGCGCATCACGAAGAAAACTTTCTTTACACACATTTTGCGGATATTTGCGAGATCATGAAACAATATGATGTTGCTTTTTCTTTGGGAGATGGTTTGCGGCCCGGTTCGATTGCCGATGCAAATGATCAAGCTCAATTTGCAGAGTTAGAAACCTTGGGCGAGCTTACAAAAATAGCCTGGCAGCATGACGTGCAGGTGATGATTGAAGGTCCGGGACATATCCCTTTGCAGATGATAAAAGAAAATGTTGAAAAAGAATTAGAAGACTGTTTTGAGGCACCGTTTTACACGCTGGGGCCATTAATTACTGATATTGCACCAGGGTATGATCATATAACTTCTGCAATTGGAGCTGCGAATATTGGTTGGTATGGCACAGCAATGCTTTGCTACGTCACTCCAAAAGAGCATTTAGGCTTGCCAAACAAACAGGATGTTCGCGACGGTGTGATCACCTACAAAATTGCAGCACATGCAGCAGATTTAGCCAAAGGGCATCCAGGTGCACAGATAAGGGATAACGCACTTTCCAAGGCGCGTTTTGAATTTCGTTGGGATGATCAGTTTAATTTGAGCCTAGATCCTGATCATGCACGTGAATTGCATGATGAGACTTTGCCAAAAGATTCGGCGAAGGTTGCGCATTTTTGTTCCATGTGTGGCCCGCATTTTTGTTCCATGAAAATCACACAGGATGTGCGTGAGTATGCGGCTAAACAAGGGATCGAAACGATTCCTGTTGCAATAGAACAAGGTTTGAAAGAAAAGTCTCAGGAATTTAAAAATGCTGGTGTTGAGATTTACCAGAAAGTATAAAGAAGTAAGAATAAGCATGAGCATAATTCAATTTAACAACTCTACACATTTGTACTGTGTAATCAGCACTATAATCTAACAATATGGCAGGCTCTTCTAAAAAAGTTATATACGCAGCACTCATTGGAAATGCTGCCATCTCTGTAATGAAATTTGCAGCTTCTGCGTTTACGGGCAGTGCGGCGATGTTCTCCGAGGGTATTCACTCCGTTGTCGATACCGGCAATCAAGTTTTGCTTTTATTGGGTTTGAAGAAAGCTAAAAAACCCGCAAATAAAAAATATCCATTTGGCCATGGTAAAGAGATTTATTTCTGGAGCTTTGTGGTGGCTATTTTAATCTTCGCGATCGGTTCTGGCTTATCGATTTACAAAGGCATTGCACACATCCAGCATCCTGTAGAAATTACAAGTCCAGTGGTTAACTATATTGTGCTGGGCATTGCTTTGATAATTGAAGGGTTTGTATTTTGGGTGGCTATAAAAGAATTTAATAAATATAAAGGTGATAAAAAGTATCTAGAAGCTATTCAAAAAGGCAAGGATCCGGGTTTGTTTGT
>CAZFEP010000211.1:0-2446 GCA_964517365.1 uncultured Thiotrichales bacterium
TACATTTAATGTTGGTACATTTAAGGTTGGTAAATTTGATGCTGGAGAGTAATCGGGGGACGCAGTATAACTTTTTAATATCTGCAACTGCTCTCTATTATGAATAACGACCTGGACATCATGCTGAATAGCTTGTTTTAAGTCATGGAGGTTACTAAAGCCTTGCAACGCAAGTATCGGTTGCTCAATACCATGTTTGCGCAGTTCTAATGCTTCGTTAATATAGGCGACTGAAAAAGCATCAGCATCACTCAAGCCCTTGCATATTTCCAACATACCATGACCATAAGCATCTGCTTTAACTACAGCCATTACCTTGGATGTACTTGCAATATTTCTTACAATTGCAAGATTATGTTTTAAATTACTTAAATTGATACGCGCAAATGCGGCACGTTTCATATATATCTCTCGTTAAAAATCCACATACTAGTCTTCGGGATCATCCCTAAAAACACCAGTAGGGAAATTGTTATCTGAAAAACTATTATCAGATGCGCTTTGACCAGACTTTGATTGACTTGCATGATTATCTACAGGCGCTGCACCCCCAAGCATACTTCCACCTGTATAAATTTCTGGTACATAATTTTCAAAACGAGTGTACTGACCTAAAAAAGTTAATCTGGTTTTAAAGATTGGTCCATTACGTTGTTTTGCGATGATAATTTCAGCTGTACCCTGCTCTGGTGAATCTTCGTTGTAAACTTCATCTCGGTAAATGAAAACTATTAAATCTGCATCCTGCTCGATGGCACCCGATTCACGCAAATCCGACATCACAGGACGTTTATCTTGGCGTTGTTCTAAACTTCGATTTAACTGTGAGAGTGCAATCACCGGGACGTCCAGCTCTTTAGCAAGCGCTTTTAATGACCGTGATATTTCTGAGATCTCATTAGTGCGATTTTCACTAGACCCACTGACAGTCATTAACTGCAAATAATCAACAACAATGAGAGATAAACCATGCTCTCGCTTCAACCTTCTAGCACGTGCTCGCAATTCAGTAGGAGTAAGGCCTGCAGAATCATCAATAAATAGATTAGATTCAGATAACATAGACACTGCACTAGTAAGCCGTGGCCAGTCATCATCGGTTAGCTTTCCTGTTCGAATACGTTGTGCATCTATACGCCCCATAGAAGAGAGCATGCGCATGGTTAATGACCTGCCTGGCATTTCCATGCTAAAAATTGCTACCGAAGCATTGCTGCGTAATGCCGCATATTCAACCATATTCATTGCAAAACTGGTTTTACCCATTGAAGGACGACCCGCTACAATTATTAGTTCACCGCTTTGTAATCCAGCCGTTTTCTCATCAAATTCATCATAACCAGTGGCCAATCCGGTAATATGATCGCCTCGCTCAAATAATTCATCAATCTGTTCTACCGTAGTTTTCAGTAACGATTTTATATTTTGAAAACCTTCACCAGAATGGGTGCTGTCATCAGCAATCTGAAAAACTTTTTGCTCAGCTTGATCTAAAAGCTCATTCACATCCCGACCATCAGGTGACAGCCCACTGGATGCTATTTCGTTTCCTGCGGTTACCAGTTTTCTTAAAATTGATTTTTCGCGAACAATATCCGCATAAGCTCTTATATTGGCGGCACTTGGTGTGTCATTAGCAAGTGTACCCAGATAGGCAAGAATATTTGTGTCAGCAATTTCAGATCTTTGACGTAATAAATCAGAAAGTGTCAGCACATCAAATGGCTGATGCTTTTCAACTAATTCACTTATTGAACGAAAGATGAGTCTGTGATCAAACAAATGAAAATCTAGTTCATTTATTCGATCTGCCACCTGATCCCAAGTAGCGTTATCCAGTATTAATCCGCCGATGACGGCTTGTTCAGCCTCTAAAGAATATGGAGGCGTGCGTAGGCTTTCTGTATTTGTTGGCCCTAATTCTGTTCCAATCGTAGTTAATTCAGCCACAGCTTTGTGTCAGCGTTATAAGGCATCACTAGACTTTATTCTTCACCAATAATTTCTAAATTTATGGTTGCATTAACGTCGCTATACAAATGAATATCAACTTGGTATTCACCCGCATGCCGGTAAGCACCATCCGGAAGGCGAACCTCTTTTTTCTCAACGTTTTTACCTGCTTCATTTAATGCGTTTACAATATCCACCATACCAACAGAACCAAACAACTTACCTTCACCAATTGATTTAGCCGTAATACTAATTTTTGCTCCATCTAGCTCGGACCGTCTTGCTTCTGCACTTGCTTTAGCTTCTGCTGCGATCTTTTCAAGCTCTTCTCTACGCGCCTCAAATTCTGCCAAATTAGCAACGGTTGCAAACTTTGCTTTGCCGCTTGGTATTAAGAAATTACGCGCATAACCTGGGCGCACTTTGACCTTGTCTCCAAGATCACCAAGGTTATCAACTTTAGTAAGTAGTATTACTTCCATAATCTTCTCTT
>CAZFEP010000212.1:0-2412 GCA_964517365.1 uncultured Thiotrichales bacterium
TGTTGGTTGGTGATAAATAAAACCTTTCAGTAGCAAGTTATATCATGCATGTATGTGGTGCATAAAAATAACTAGTTTAGTGCATAAATTTTGTTTTGAAATAAATGTAGTGCATAAAAGTCCCATAGATCCTCACTTTTTTAGATTTCAGTATTTGGCATGAATCCTGCAAATTTATTCTTACTTACTTATCCATCCTTTATACAAGAATTTCAATAAAGGCTGATTAAAGAAATATAAATAGGAGTTCAGCAGGAATGATCGAGACACTAATTGAGGTAGATTTTAATAAAACCCCCGAAGAACAATCCGATGTACTGCACAATCGATGGCATCCGGATATTCCATTCTCGCGAACGGTTAAACCTGGTGATGAATTCCGAGTTGAATGTATAGACTGGACAGGTCAGCAAATTGAAAATAATGATAATGCAAATGATGTTCGTGATGTTGATCTTACCAAAGTTCATTATTTAAGTGGCCCAATAAAAGTTGAAGGTGCGAAGCCTGGTGACTTGTTAGTTGTAGATATATTAGATGTAGGTGTGTTGCCAGAATCAGCCTGGGGTTTTACGGGTTTCTTTGCGCGTGAAAACGGTGGTGGGTTTTTAACTGAACATTATCCAGAAGCACGAAAGGCTTGTTGGGACTTCAGTGGAGTATGGGCTTCTAGTCGACATATACCTCAAGTTAAATTCCCTGGCACTATGCATCCTGGATTGATCGGTTGCTTGCCTTCTGCGAAGTTACTCGCAGAGTGGAATTCACGAGAAACAGAATTAGTTAATACTGATCCAGACCGAGTTCCACCACTAGCAGCGTTGCCTTATGCAGATACTGCAGTAATGGGTTCGTTAGAAGGATCTGCAAGAGATAAAGCAGCTGCTGAAGCTGCACGTACTGTGCCGCCAAGAGAGCATGGTGGAAACTGTGATATTAAAAATTTATCTCGTGGCTCAACAGTATATTTCCCAGTCTATGTAGATGGTGCGGGTTTATCAATGGGTGATATTCACTTCTCGCAAGGCGATGGTGAAATTACTTTTTGTGGTGCGATTGAGATGGCGGGCTATTTAGATATTAAAGTAAATATAATTAAAGGTGGCATGGAAAAATATGCTGTCGTTAATCCAATTTTCAAGCCTAGTAAAATTGATCCAAATTATTCTGACTATTTGATCTTTGAAGGTATTTCAGTTGATGAAGATGGAAAGCAACATTATTTGGATCCTCATGTGGCATATCGACGTGCATGTTTGAACGCGATTGAATATATGAAGAAGTTTGGCTTCACGGGTGCGCAAGGATATGCGATTTTAGGTACTGCACCAGTTGAAGGTCATATTAGTGGAGTGGTCGATATACCGAATGCGTGTTCAACATTATGGTTGCCTACTGGCATCTTTGATTTTGATATTAATATCACTCCGGATGGCCCAACGAAGATGGTTACCGGCGACGACGATCTCGCATTTACTTCATAGGTTAAGGGTATGCCAATATATTCTTATCAATGTGAAACGCATGGTGAATTTGTACAACTCAAAACAGTAAGTAGTCGTAATGAGGCTACTTACTGTCCTGATTGTAATGAGCTGGCAAATAGAGACATTACTGCACCAAATTTAAGCGTTATGACGGATTCAAATCGCAGCGCGTGGCAGCGAAATGAAAAAAGTATGCACGAGCCAAAGCGTATTTCTAGAGAGCATACTTGTTCTCATGGACATAACCATAATCAACATGGTCATAATAAAGACACTACAGCATCGGTTCCCTTAAAGGCTGCACCGAAAAATACTCGGCCATGGATGTTGGGGCACTAGGTGTTAACGCATAAATATTAAATTTTATGTATGCGAAGTTATAAGCAAGGACATCATAATCCCAAACGAATTCCTTATGGTTGGAGAATTGCATTGTCCGGCCATCATATGGTTGATAGTTCAGCTAGAAAGAATATTATGAGCATTATCGCCATGAGGAATGACGGTTATACTTTTCAAAGAATTAAAGATACTTTAGAAGGCCAGAACCTTCCAAGCCCTCGTAATGGTATGTGGCATTGCACTACCATCAAAAAAATATTTGAAGTCAATTCAAAAAATTACCCCACTCGTTAACCCTTAGTATTTCATTATTCAATTTCGATTTCAGTTTTTGGATTGCTGTTTTTTTGTGCATAGTTGCTTTTGTGCACAAAAAATCATGCTTATCAATAAAAAATAATGATCATCTTTGTGCACAAATATTTTCTTTAGTGCATAAATTTCTAGGTAATCATTTTTCCCTTTAATAAATGCACAGTTTTATTGATTAATTAAATTGGCATCGTTATTGCATTGATGTTTTTGGTAATTCTATTTTTTACGAATCGAGGTTAATAATGATATTTAAAAAAACAATATTAAG
>CAZFEP010000213.1:0-2412 GCA_964517365.1 uncultured Thiotrichales bacterium
TTTCAAAAAATTCTCCGAATGGACTGCCATCTGGCATTTCTGGTAAATCCATACCTGGCGGCAAGCCTCGCTTTACTTCTGTTTGTTTACTGGTGCTTATGTTGACTACCGCATCAGCATGCTCTTCAACAAGTTCGGTAAAATCTGGCAGATTGTAACGGGCTACTGCTTCTAGAGAAGCAACACTAATAAATATTGAAATACTAATTAATAAACCAGTAAAAATTTTTCCACTCTTCATTAACTTCTCTCCATTCTGGCTTTAGTGATGTACTGTAATTTTTATTTTAATAATCTACTCTAGAAAATTAATCATTGGTGAGTAATTATAACTATCTAGACATTTTGAAAACCGAAAAAGTTTAATCTAAATATGAAATTTTTATATTTAATTTAGTGGCGTGTAGCTAACGGATGAACCTATCATTTTAACCGTACCTTGAGGCACTTCACCGACAACGGTTATTTGATGCTGATTAAGATCTCTAGCATAAGCATTAATAACGCCTTTCTTATGCGCACCCTTATATATAAGACTAGGATCATCTACTTTACTAATAAAAACAGACACTGACGCCAACCCGTCCGTAAGCACCATATGCTGCACAGGATTATTACTGGCACTCATCAGTCTTCTAGAAACACTTTGCAGCGAGAACCCTGGTGGCAGCTCGTCGAGCCTCCATGCTTGATCAGGTGTCAGTTCACCGTTTAACTCTACACCCGCTGTTTTCCAAGTATAGTCATTTAAATGGACGCTTGGCTCAAATAGCTTTTCAGGCACTGATTCACGCATACGGAAACTCGTAAACATCATATTCTCAATAGCGTTACCCATTGAATCAAACGTTTTTGATTCCAGAACCATACCGCTTTCTGAATCAACACATAATTCATGGCCGTACCTGAGGTCATCCAACGGATCAAAGCGAATAATCATACATTCATGCCCGGCAATTCGTGCATTATCTACTTCTGTTAATTTATAGTGGAAAGCCAATTCATTCAGGTCAGTTGGCACTGTTGAGGGCAAACCATGAGAAGCACTTGCCGTTTCAACCACTACCAGTTTATCGCGGGGCCATATACATGTTAAAACATCTTGGTCTCGAATCACTTCTCGCGCATCCCCTGTTAATGAAACCAGTTTCTCACGTATTCCTGTGTCGACAGAGTAACCATGCACAATACTCATTGTTTCAACCATGCCATTTTGCATAAAAACAAAAGTTCCTTCGTAACTACCTCTCTTTAGTGTTTGATTCATTTTACCTAGCAACTGCTGCATGCTGTTTTCGGCAGCATTTGCACTAACCGTTACTACAACTAAACTAACAAAAACCAGATACAGAAAAGGCAATCGAAATAATGACATGAGCGACTTATTTATTTAACGTCTATTTTTTGGTCTTTACCATAACCAACAATTCTAACGTGCGGGACCGATACACGAGGAGATGCATATTCAGCATGGTTCATAATATAACTATTAAAGCTAGCTGCAGCTTCAGGATTAGAAATAAAGTTTTGCATGTCTTGACTGCTTACGCGCTGGATATCACTCTCTTCTACTACACGATCCGCAACCAAGGCCACTGGAGCCGCTTGATTATTGTTTTGCACATAATTTTGGAACGATACAAACGAAACCACAGCAACAGATGCCGCGATTGCTAAGCCAATAGCAGACTTTACCCTACTATTTTCTTTTGCACCTTCAACTTGCCCATCAACTTCATCAAACTCTGCGGCAGTATTTTCACCTGAGACTTCTTCATTAGCCAGCTCACCCATAACCTTATCAACAAAATTTTGATTACACTGCGCGGGTAGTTCATTGCGTACCGCATGACCTATCAAGTTATAACGATATAATTTTGATCGAAGCTCAGTATCCGACTTCAATTCTTTTAAAATTCTTTGAATTTCAAATTCAGACACATCTTCATCTAGAATTCTTGATAGTAGCTCTTGGTCCGTTTCCTTCATAATAAAATCATTCCATTTATAGTTTGCGTATTTAATCTAAATGTATATTTAACTTTGTTGTTAAGCCTAATTAACTTAAAAGTGGCTTGAGATGTTTATCTATTGATTCACGAGCACGAAATATTCTTGACCTAACCGTACCAATAGGGCATTCCATTACTAAAGCAATTTCATCATATGTCATACCTTCCAACTCACGTAGCGTAATTGCAGTTTTCAAGTCATCAGGCAGTTCTTTAATTGCACGATAGACTGTTGCTTCAATCTCGCTGGTCAGCATATTGCCTTCTGGTGTAGCGTACTCTTTTAAGGCTGTTGCTGATTCAATATGTTCAGCATCTGCTATATCTACTGCATAGGTGGGTGTTTTACGACTCTGCGATACCAAGTAATTCTTTGCAGAATTTATCGCAATCCTATACA
>CAZFEP010000214.1:0-2377 GCA_964517365.1 uncultured Thiotrichales bacterium
CCTTTTAAAAGTGTTTTAAAGAAAGTTTTTGTTACACCTGGGGACATAGTAAAGCCAGGTGATCTATTAGCTGAGCTTGATGATCGTGAATTGAAATGGAAGTTTTCACAACTGCAAGCTGAGTATGAGGGCGCCATAAAACAAAAAGATATAGAAATGGCGAGTGGTGATACTGCTAAAATGCAGCTTTCTAAGTATGAAGCCGCACAATTTAAAGCGAAAATGGACTTGCTTCAATATCAACTCGATAATTTAAAACTGATTTCGCCTATAGGTGGGCAGCTTATTTCAGGGGATATCAAAAAGCGAGAAGGTAGCGCTATCACAATAGGTGATGCTTTGTTTGAAATTGCATTGTTAGATAAGGTTATAGTAGAAATAGAGGTGCCTGCCGATGAGGTCTCTCATATAGAAAAAAATATGCCTACCAGTATTCGTATTAATGCATTACCCAATCATAAGTGGACTGCAAATTTGGATACTATTCATTTGCGTTCAATTGTAAGACAAGATGAAAATGTATTTATAGCTGAGCTTGAACTAGAAAATGAATTAAAACTTATTAGACCTGGTATGAATGGAAAAGCTAAAATCCATACCGATAAAAAAAGCTTAGGTTGGGTGCTATTTCACCGTGCATGGAACAAGTTAATTGAATTAAGTTTTTGGTGATAGATGTGCGTGCTGAAGAAGAGCAATCTGAAAATTTAAAAATTAAGGATTCTTTAGTATTTAGTGTCCGTAAAAATGAAAGTGAGTATCTCTACATAGTAGAAGATACTTTTTCTGAAAGGTATTACCGCATAGGTGAAAGAGAATACCATTTCATCGTTCAGTTAGATGGTACGAATACGTTAGGAAGTGCTTTAGAGAATACTAACAAGGTTTATGAGAATGATCCTTTGTCAGAACAGCAGGCTACTGAAGTCATCACTTGGTTGCTAAAAGAACAATTATTAGAAAAAGCTGGCACTTTGGGGAATTTAATAGGTACAGACCCTGCGGGTCAAACTGTTATCGAAAAAATCATTAAGAAAATGAATGTAATTTTCTTTCGGTTACCATTGCTCAATCCAGATACATTTTTGGATACGTTATTACCTAAAGTATCTTGGATGGTAAGTAAGTCGTTTATAATTTTATGGGCGTTTCTTTTGTTTAGTGGTATTTATCATATCATTTCTCATTGGACACGTTTTGAACAAGCATCACTGGGTGTATTTTACCCTTTAAACTGGCTTTGGCTAATCATTGGCTACATTATTATTAAAACATCTCATGAAATATTTCATGGTCTAGTTAGTAAGTATTATGGCGGTGCGGTTAATGAAGCAGGAGTAATATTTGTATTATTCATACCCATAGGTTATGTCAACGCAACTTCTTCATGGCACTTTCCTAATAAATGGCAACGATTTCATACGGCAGTTGCAGGTATGTTTATCGAGCTATTATTTGCCAGCGTCGCTTGTTGGGTATGGGCATATACCGATAAAGGCCCAGTAAATAATTTTGCTTACAACATAATAATTATTGCCAGTGTTTCAACATTACTCTTCAATGCAAATCCATTAATGCGATTTGACGGGTACTTTGCTTTGTCTGATGCATTAAATATACCTAATTTATATGCGAGAGGCAGACAATATATTCAATATTTACTGCGCAAGTATATTTTTGGTCAAAAGGTGGTTTATCCTAATCTTATTGGGTATCAAAACTACATCATTAAAGCCTATGGAATTGCCTCTACCGTTTGGAGACTGTTTATATTAATCGTGATACTCATAGCAGCATATAGTCTGTTTTATGGGGCAGGTATTGTGCTTGCAGGAATCGCACTGTTGGGCATGATGCTTCCTCCTTCCATAAGGTTTTTTAAAAAAATTACTACTCAAGATCAAGCTAAACAAAGTTTCTTACCCATAACAATAAGAGTCATGGTGCTAGTAAGTGTGATTGGGGTTGTTTTAACACAGCTTTCTTGGTCGAGAGATGTTATAGCGCCCGGGGTCATCGATTATGCGCCTAATGGATTTGTGCGTTCCCAAACAAATGGCTTTTTGAGCAGAGTGCACGTACGGCAAGGCGATATTGTAAAACAAGGACAGACTGTAGCAGAGCTTGATAATAGGCAGCTGCTAACAGATCTTGATATATTAACGAATCAATTAGCACGCGCTGAAGCTGCTGCGAGAATATATTTAAATTATGATGAGTTAGCTAAATATAAAATTGAGAACGACAACATTGAAGCCTCTAAAATGCAGTTGGCGTTAAAACAAGAACAAGTTGACAGTTTAGTTATTCGTGCACCTATTGATGGAACAGTGGTCACGGATCAGTTATATAAGAACTTAGGACAATACATAGAAAT
>CAZFEP010000215.1:0-2353 GCA_964517365.1 uncultured Thiotrichales bacterium
TAGGTCAGCAAATTTTTCAGTCATTAACGTATTAATTAAAATATTGCTTTCTTGGCGTTTAATTTGCTCGATAATTTCCGGACGATTCGAGATTCCTGAGCTAACAGCTTCTTGTCGTAAAATTTCAGTAGCAATCATTTCATCAGCAATCGCTTGATCAGTGAAAGTGGTTTCCGGTTGTGATTCACGTTTCGCTTTAGCAAACTCTGCGTAATCATTATTACTAATAATCACGTCGTTAACGCGTGCATATTCCCCGCTATCATCTGTACTGCTAGTTGCAGCTGTGGAAGTTTTTGGTGCCTCACCACCTTTGCAAGAAAACAAAAGACTGGTGCAAAGAAAAGTTGCTGCCATCAAGGCGAGTGTGCGTGTAAACATGAATAATTCCTTAAGAGTTAAATGTTAATTATTTGAGTAATTAGAAATTAAGGTAGGACGTGCTTGAAAGGTTTAACAGTCACTTTTTCATATACGCCTGCTTCTATGTAGGGGTCTTCGTCTGCCCAGGTTTGTGCTGCTTGAAGTGACTCAAATTCAGCAACGATTAGGCTGCCTGTGAAACCTGCATCACCCGGGTCAGGACTATCAATGGCTGGATGGGGTCCGGCTATTATCAATCGGCCTTCATCTTTAAGTGCATGCAAGCGCGCAATGTGTTGGTCACGAACGGATAATCGTTTTGCAAGACTGTTTTCAACGTCCTGACTTATGAAAGCATATAGCATAGTAAATAAATTAATTATGGTTGGGTTTGATGTAAAGAAGCAGCTTAAGTTCACTAAAATTAGTGTAATTACAGATTGGAGTATAGCAACAAATAGACGAAAAGCAGCTAGCAACAGGCGTAGTAGGCGCATCAAGTCTTGTATAATGGTGGGTAGATTCTCATGAGCCAATACTTCGTAATTCACCCTGTAACACCGCAAAAGCGCTTGATTCGTCGTGCTGTGGAAATTATTACTGAAGGAGGATTGATCGCTTATCCAACGGATTCTTGTTACGCGTTGGGCTGTCATATTGGTGATAAGCAAGCGATGCAGCGAATTCGCAAGATCCGTAAGGTGAATGACAAACATCATTTTACCTTGGTGTGTCGAGATCTCTCGGAATTATCTAACTACGCTAGAGTGGATAATAGTGCATATCGTTTGATGAAAAATTGCACGCCCGGGCCCTACACGTTTTTATTAAAAGCCACTCATGAAGTGCCACGCCGGCTGCAAACACCAAAGCGCAAGACGATAGGGCTAAGGGTTCCTGATCATCCCATTGCACAATTGTTATGTGAAGAGCTTGGCCAACCTCTTATGAGCAGCACGCTTATTTTACCGGAACGCGATGAGCCTTTATCGGACCCACAGGAAATGCGAGAGTTACTTGGAAATGAGGTTGATTTAGTTATTGATGGAGGCTACTGCGGAATCGAGGCGACTACGGTGATTGATTTTGTAGAATCCAGTCCAACCATTTTGCGTCACGGCAAAGGTGATGCGAGTTGGTTGAGTCCATGACCGGTTAAAAGCTAGTCAATATAGTCATTTCGAGCTTACCACTTTGTAAATACGTTGCGTATAATAGTAAACATTAATGAGCACTATTCAATCCATTACTATATGGGCGATCCCCGTTTTATTTGCGATCACTTTGCATGAAGTTGCTCATGGTTGGGCTGCTAAAAAGTTTGGTGACACAACAGCTCAAATGTTGGGTCGCTTAAGTTTAAATCCTATTAAACATATAGATCTGGTCGGCACTATTTTGGTCCCTGCTGTGTTAATTACTACCACTGGGTATGCTTTTGGGTGGGCAAAGCCTGTTCCGGTAAATTTTAATCAGCTGCGTAATCCTAAAAAAGATATGGTTTGGGTTGCGGCTGCGGGTCCCTTTGCGAATGTATTAATGGCCATTGTTTGGTCAATAGTGTTAGTTATCGCTTTAGGCAATACAGGCACTGACAATAAGTATGCTGAATTTTTTGTTTTTATGAGTTTAGCTGGAATATTTATTAACCTGGTATTGATGGTTTTGAATTTATTACCTATCCCACCTCTGGATGGCGGCAGGGTGTTATCAGGCTTAGTGCCCAATAATATTTCCGCTATATTATCCAAGATCGAACCGTATGGATTATTTATTTTGTTGGGCTTAATGTTTATGGGTTTATTAAATAAACTTGTTTTCACACCCTCAATATTAATTCTTTTTTCTATCATGTCATTTTTAGGCATTCTTCCCCAAGAATTTTTGCCATACCTTGAAGAGCTATTAGGACAAGCAAGTTAGTTTTAACCATGAATACAAATCCTACTCAAAATAATCGCGTCTTATCAGGTATGCGCCCCACAGGAAA
>CAZFEP010000216.1:0-2351 GCA_964517365.1 uncultured Thiotrichales bacterium
CAATATTTAACTGAAAATCAAGTTGCATAGCCGCATTCATGTAGGAGTGGCACATGTTATTACCATCTCCAATCCATGCAACGGTAGCGCCTTTAATGTCACCTCGATGTTCAAACCAGGTTTGCATATCCGCTAGCAACTGGCATGGGTGTACAAGATCTGTGAGTCCATTGATAACTGGGACTGATGAATGCGCAGCAAATTTTTCTACATTTTCATGCTCAAACGTCCTGATCATTACACCATCCACCATGCGCGATAACACTCGTGCACTATCTTCTATCGGTTCGCCGCGACCAAATTGGGTGTCTCGTGGCGATAAAAATAGTGCGTGCCCGCCAAGCTGGACCATGCCGGTTTCAAAAGAAACACGAGTGCGCGTAGAAGACTTTTCAAAGATCATTGCTAAGGTTTTATTTTGCAATGGCGTGTGGTTTTTGCCGCTCTTGAGTATTTTTTTTAATTCTATTGCACGCGCTAATAACGCCCTTAATTCTTCAGGATTGTAGTCAAGCAGGGTAAGAAAGTGACGTGTGCCCATAATATATATTTTATTTTGTAGTTATTTAGATTTTGAGTTAAACAGATTTAGTTGAAAATTTATTAATGCATTCAATGAGTATCTCGATCATAGAATCTGCATTTGATTTATCAAATATTAATGGGGGTAATAATCGAATGACTTTTTCAGCGGTTACATTGATGAGTAACTTATTTTCAAGGCAAATATCTACTAGTTCTATGCATGGGGTGTTCATTTCTATGCCTATCATTAGCCCATTGCCACGCACTTCTTTTACGTGAGTGCTGGCAGCAAGTTTTTCTTGTAAGGTTTTAACAATATAACCGCCTATATTTTTTGCGTTTATAAGCAATTCATCTTTTTCAATAGCAAGAAGTGTGGTTAAGGATGCTTTGCATGCTAGCGGGTTGCCACCAAACGTTGAACCATGAGATCCCGGTGCGAATAAACTTGCAGCATGCCCTTTTGCAAGACAAGCTCCTATTGGTACACCATTACCAAGACCTTTGGCAGTTATTAACACATCAGGAGTAATAGTGGAGTGTTGAAAGCAAAACCACTTGCCTGTTCGTCCATTACCGGTTTGCACTTCATCTAACATGAGTAAGATTTCATGCTTCTCGCATAAATGTTTTAGCCTGGGAATATAATCTGCAGCAGGTATGTTAATTCCACCTTCACCTTGTATGGGTTCTACTAAAATGGCAGAAATATTTGTATTGTTCTGTAAAATATTTTCTACAGATTCAACATCATTATAAGGTGCTCTCACAAACCCAGGCACAAGTGGTTCGAAGCCGGCATGAGCTTTTCTATTTCCTGTTGCGGTAAGCGTCGCCATGGTTCGACCGTGGAAGCTATTTTCCATCACCATGACAGCGGGTGTGTTTATTTTTTTATAGTGCCCATGTAAGCGCGCTAGTTTAATAGCTGCTTCATTGGCTTCTGCACCTGAGTTTGCAAAAAAAACTGTTTCCATACCGGATATTTGGCATAGCTTTTCACCTAACTCTTCCTGTAACTTGATTCGATATATATTGGAAGTGTGAGTCAAAGTGAAGGCCTGGTCGGCAATAGCTTTGCTTACTTCTGGGTGTGCATGGCCTAATCCACAGACTGCAATTCCAGATAATGCATCTAAGTATTGCTCTTGCTTGTCTGATGTTAACCACACGCCATTACCGCTCACAAAGGACAGATCCTTGCGAGCGTAAGTAGGCATTAATGTATTTTTGGTTACAGGCATTTTTTGCAAGTTAATTTAGCTTTAAAAATAAAAACGGCAGCTAAAAAGCTGCCGGAGGTAGGATTATACTGCTGATTAAATAATAAGCAAAAAACCCGAGCTTAGTTTCCTTAAGCTCGGGTTTTCGCGTAAATAAACTACCTATATCAGGTTAATGCATAAAGGTTTATGCAGTTTCTCATGCAGCTTCTAGTGAAAGGTCCTTTTTTGACTAGTAGAACAAACCGCCATGACCCGCAGACACCATGCATGCAAGCATAGGTATAGAGAGTAAAGTGTTGGTTCGAGATGCGATAAAAGCAATCTTTTTAGCTTTGGCTTTCTCGTCATCACTAGCTTGTTTAATACCTAAAACTTTTTTCTGGTTGGGCCAAATTAATCCCCATACATTAAATAACATGATGGTACCTAACCATGCACCAATTCCTATTACGGTAATGCCGTTCGTGAAAAAGAAGTTTTCCATAATCCCGCCCACATAATGCAGTGCTGCAGCACCGGTTAGCCAAGTTGCCAAGGCACCCCATCGAAACCACGCCAATGCACGTGGCGCTACATACTTGCCAATGGCTGCAGGCCCAG
>CAZFEP010000217.1:0-2349 GCA_964517365.1 uncultured Thiotrichales bacterium
AGAAGATTGTTACCTGGTGAAGTGTTACTAGACTTCGTCATACACAACTTCTAATGTAGGTTTGACTATTTTTTCTACGCCACACATATCTTTAAACGTAGCGGGCTCTAGTACTACGTCCCTGCCAACGGTATCTGCACTAAAAAGATTGAGGAGCTGATCCTGAGATAACGTTGTTGGTTGCTGTGGAGGCGCATCCGCAACATTTTGGGCCAGCTCCCCAAATAATGGGCCCCATTCTCCATCTGGACGGCCAATAATTTCGTAATTTGCACTTTTTTTCCTAATGTCATCATTCGCGGGTATTGCCGCTAAGACAGGTATCCCAACTTGCTCAGTAAAGGCTTGTGCTTCACCCGTACCATCATCTTTATTGATTACCATTCCCGCCACACCAACATTGCCGCCCAACTTACGGAAATATTCAACAGCTGAACAAACATTGTTTGCAACATATAAAGACTGCAGATCATTTGATGCTACAACAATTACTTTCTGACACATGTCTCGTGCAATAGGTAATCCAAACCCACCACAAACCACATCTCCAAGAAAATCTAACAAGACATAATCAAAGCCCCAGTCATGAAAACCTAGCTTTTCAAGTGTTTCAAAACCATGAATAATTCCACGACCACCACAACCTCGCCCTACCTCTGGTCCACCCAGCTCCATAGCGTAAACACCATCTCGCTTGAAACAAACGTCACCAATTTGAACTTCATCTCCGGCTTGTTTCTTCTTAGAAGAAGTTTCGATAATCGTTGGGCATGCTTTTCCACCAAACAAAAGAGAAGTTGTATCACTCTTTGGATCACAACCAATCAATAATACTTTTTTACCTTGCTGCGCCATCATGTAAGAGAGATTTGCCAAGGTAAAACTTTTACCTATTCCGCCTTTTCCATAAATAGCGATAATCTGTGTTTTTTCAGCCGCAGGAGAAGTTAACTTCTCATCTGGCTTTTCTATCGTCATACCAATATCTTTGATGGCTACTTTAGTAGCTGTATTATGTGTAGCGTTCATTTAATGTGATCTCCAGTTGAGAATCATTTTTAAACATGATGAATCCTCAAAAGCAGTTTGATAAGCAACAGCTGCTTCATTCGGTTTATGACTATGAGTAATTAGACCTTCGAGTGACAGCTTGCCGTCATCGATTAATTTATTGATTTCAATTAAATCATTTGGCTTCCATTCTGCTGCAACACGCATGCGCATTTCGCGCATGAACGCTGGTGGAAATGAAAAGCTTAATTGGTCATAAAAACCTGCCAACACTATTTCACCACCGTGACATAAACGAGCGATCAAACTATCCAGCAGAGAGCTATTGCCACTTACATCACATATAGATTGATATTGTTTGTTGTCATCGGTATCGGGATGCAGCACTGCATATCCGGTAGCCCCTGACACACGAATAGGATCGGTTTCCCAAACAGTTGGCGCCTCATGTCCTAACGCAATAATAATGCGCGCCATTAATCGACCCAACACACCATGTCCTACAATTAAATCTGGAATTTGTGCAGTCGTATTCACGCTTAATGCATGAAAAGCCGTGGCAGCTAATGCCAATAAAACACCATGTTGGTTTAGATCCGAATTGATTTTGATTACGCGCTCACTATTCACAACCAGAGTAGATGCTGCACCACCAAACAATCCTTTAATTTCACCGTAACAACTCGCCCCCGGAACAAAAACAGTTTCACCTACTTTCAAACTACTTTTTGAACCAGCCTCAACCACTTTTCCAACGGACTCATACCCTGGAACCAGCGGGTAACCCAAACCAGGAAAACTTGGCATACGCCCTGTCCATAACAATCTTTCTGTTCCAGTACTGATGCCACTCCAATCTGTTTCAACCACAACATCCGTGCCACACGGTTCTACCAGTGAAATTTCACTTACGGATAAATGCTTAGGTTTTTCAAATATAACCGCTTGAGTTTGCATAATTTATTTATCGTTGCTGCATATTGTGATCTGAACTACTAAATCTCATCTTGTAAATTTCATCTCGTAATTGTCATCTTGAAACGTAAAACTTATTCCCTCTATCGGTTCAATAACATGGCTTATCGGTATTGTTCTTATAGAGTGTATTTTTATATTGACAGTAATGAATGTCAAGTAAATTTGACACTTTTTTTACGCTTTATTCGCGGTGATTATTTGCGTAATGAGCGGTCTAGGCGTTGATAATTGCTGGCAACTTTTAAAGCCAACCTCATGTAATAATTGGATTAACTCCTCGGGTTTCCTGGGGCGACCGCTGCGCATCGCCAACAAATAAAACCCAAAATAAGCATCGCCCACACTTTTAGCACCAGGGGT
>CAZFEP010000218.1:0-2335 GCA_964517365.1 uncultured Thiotrichales bacterium
CGTGTGTTCGCAACTTTGAAATAAAGATGCAAAAACACGAATCTGCTTTTACATTGATAGAACTCATGATCACGCTTGCGGTTGCTGCAGTCGTGCTAACTATAGGTGTGCCTGGGTTTGGGCGAATCATAGAAAATAATCAACTTGCTACTACAACAAATTCTTTCGTTTCATCACTAACATTCGCACGAAGTGAAGCTGTAAAAAGAAATGAAGCTGTGACAATTTGCAGAGGAAGTGTTTCTACAAATTGTGCCGCTGCAGCTGGGTATGAACAAGGATGGCTTGTTTTTATCGATAATGATGCGAGCTCTACATATGACGCTAGTGATGAATTACTACGTGTAAATGAAGCCCTGCCTAGTAACTTCACCTTGAGAGGTAATGGCCAGTATCAATCTGTTTTTAGGTACACCTCAAAAGGTCGTGTTGCAGCAATTAATGGCCGTTTTGTTTTGTGTAAAGGTGGTGATCTTGAAAAGTCTCGCGCTGTATTCATTGAAACAACGGGTAGAACACGTCTTGCTCCACTAAATTCAACAGGCACACCGTTAGATGGTGGGGGCACTCCTATTACTAGCTGTACGCCATAGGTTATCTACATGCAAAAAAAATTAAATAAAGGCTTTACACTAATGGAGGTGTTAGTAGCACTTGCAGTATTGTCTATTGGTATGCTGGGAATGGCGGGTATGCAATTGTTCAGCATGAAAAGCAGTCATGGTGCATATTTGCAATCGCAAGCCAGTTATTTTGCTTATGACCTGATTGACAAGATGCGTGCTAACCCAATCGGATTTGATAATGGTAACTACGATAGTGGCTATACAAGCATTCCTGGCAGCCCGCCAGATTGCCAATCTACTACGGCTACGTGTTCACCCACTCAACTTGCATCATTTGAACTTGCACAGTGGAAATGTGCACTAGGTTCATATGTTAATGATACTGCCTGTAGTGGAACTTTAGATATGACATCGGTACTGCCAAACGGTGATGGCCAAGTAGTCAGGAATGGTGATGATGTAACCGTAACTGTGCAATGGCAGGCAGGTGCAAACCTTGATGAAATTATGATTATGGCTGAGCTATGAAAATTAGGCTTAATCAAAAAGGTTTTTCTATAGTTGAGCTAATGGTTGCACTATTGCTGGGTTTGTTTTTAGTCAGTGGTGTTACGGGTATGTATGTAAGCAGTAAGCAAACGTATCGCATGACAGACAATTTATCTCGTTTACAGGAAAGTCTACGATTTAGCCTAGAGTTTATGTCTCATGATATCCGCATGGCCAGTTATTTGCCTTGCCGTACTACGATTAATAATACAAATGCACTTGTAAGTGGATCTGCAACTTGGTTTCTTGATTATTTTGATCGTGGCATCCATGGTTATGAAGGTGGTGTGGATGCAATGCCAGTAGCATCAGTTGTACCGGGTACAGATGCAATTGCCATTCTAAAAGCGTCCACATTTACTTCAAGCTTAAATTTTCATAATACAGGTGGTAACACCTTAGAGTTAAATAGTAGTTTTACAGGCCAAGATTTTGAAAGGGGAAGAATCGGTGTGGTCTGTGATCCAAGACAAGCTTCTATTTTCCAAATTTCAGATGCTGACTCAGGTTTGAAAACGGTTAGCTATGGTGATAATTCAAATATTGTGCCCGGTAATTCAACCACAACCATTGGCACCTACGGTGAAGATGCACTGGTTGCATCTTATAAACCCGAAATTTATTACATTAGACAAAGCAGTCAAAATGCTAATGTGAATTCTTTATGGCGCAGTTATCTTGTCGCAGATGGACTAATTACAAGTACAAATACAGCCCAAATGGATGCCGAAGAGTTACTAGAAGGGGTTGAATCGATGCAAATTCTTTATGGTGTTGATGTGTCAGCACCAAATGATCAAATAGTGGATCGTTATGTAACAGCCAATAATGTAGCAGATTGGCAAAATGTTATAGCCGTGCGTTTAGGGTTATTAATGGCAACAGGAGAAGAAGTTACTGCGCAACTGGATACCAACACCTATAACGTTGCAGGCACCTTGATTTCTGATTCTTCTACCATCTCGCATCCAGCCGATAAGAAATTACGTTATGTAGCGAACACAACCATAAACCTTCGTAACCGAACACCTTGATGCTATGCATAAAAATACAATGAATAAACAATCCGGTGCCGTGCTGTTTGTAGGCTTAATGATGTTGCTAGTAATGTCGCTCATTGCTGTGACCAGTATGCAAAGCTCAACGTTGGAAGTGCGAATGGCAGGTAACACGCGCGATAGTTTAGTGGCATTGCAAACTGCCGAAGCAGCTTTAAAGGC
>CAZFEP010000219.1:0-2327 GCA_964517365.1 uncultured Thiotrichales bacterium
TTCAACACATGCGAGTGTGGGATGAGGAAGATAATTCTCGAGAGAATGCAGGCGTACATTTTAATGCGAGTGACATGAGTAGAAGGTGTCTTGGGCATGTTGTAGAAAATGCGGTTATCCAATCCAGTTTGCATGAAATCTTACAGCAACATGAAAATGTTGAATGGTTATTGCCGGAACATATAAGCAAAGTAACCATCTTCGAAGATCATGCAGAAGTGCAATTACAAAGTGGAGCAATGGTTTCAGCCAAGTTAGTAGTAGGTGCTGATGGCGGTCGCTCGACGATAAGAAACCTGGCAGAAATTACCTACACTGAAAAAAGTTACCAGCAAAAAGGGTTAGTTGCATTAGTAGAAACCGAACATTCACATCAACACACTGCTTGGCAACGTTTCTTGTCTACAGGGCCACTGGCTTTGTTGCCACTGGGCGATGAAAAAGAAAACAATAAATTATGTTCTATTGTCTGGTCAGTAAGTGAAGACTATGCAGATGAACTTATGAAACTAAATGAGCATGAGTTTGCAGATGCTTTAACACAAGCCAGTGACATGCAATTAGGCAACCTTACCCTAAAATCCAAATGCGCAGCGTTTCCTTTAATTTCAGGCCAATCAGATAGCATGGTGCAACCCCGCATTGCCTTAGTGGGGGATGCCGCGCATGCGCTGCACCCATTAGCGGGTCAGGGTGCAAACTTGGGCTTCACCGACGCCGCAGTGTTAGCAGATGTGCTAGAAAAAGCACAACGTGACCTGGGTAGTTTAAAAGTGCTGCGCAAGTATGAGCGTGCACGAGTGGGGGAAACACAAATTATGCAAAGCGCAATGGATGCGTTTGTCGCTGCATTTGGTTCCAGTAACAGTGCAGTCGTGTCGGCCCGAAATGCAGCCTTACGTAGTGCTGATTCTATGCAACCAGTAAAAAAGTTCTTTATGAAACATGCAATGGGTTTGAGCCAAGATAGGCCCACGTACGCACGATAGAAGTCTGAGAGTGTTTCGTTTCTTTAAACAAGAGAAGAGCTTGAAAAATAATGAGTATCTTTATTGGAATATCAAAACCACAGTCTTAGAATGACCGCTAATGATCCAAAGTGTGAGCACAGGATGTGCGAATATGAGTCGTATCAGGGACGATACGAACAAATCAAATATTTTAAAATAACTGCTTACGACCCAAAGCGGACATAATAATTTTCATGGAAAAACGCGAACCTCAAGTTAATAAAATAAAACTTCAAAGGTTTGTCCTTAAGCTATCTGCAGCTATTACCTGCGTAATTTATCTAATTGGCTTGATAGTAAATATTGATAATATAAAAGATATCAGATTTATTATTCTTCCAGCTGTTCTAGGGCTGCTTGTTTTGATTCCTATATTTGAGTATTTCTATAGGTTGCCAATGCGCGTCTTACTTGCTGGTTATATTGATGTTGATAAGGTAAAGGAACGAAAAATTTGGCTTGTCTGCTTTTCTTTTTTGTGTTTATTTTTTATACATACCATTAGCACAATATTTGTATTCCCATTTTTATGAGTGTCCGCTATTGGCCGAAAGCAGACATTACTACTAGTAAATTAATTTGGTATATAATCAGTCATTCAATTGACGGTTGGCGCTATGGAAAGCTTACGAATAACTCAGGATGAGTTGAAAGGACTGCTTCACTACAATCCAGATACTGGTGTGTTCACTTGGGTTAAGCCCATAAGCAAACGCATCAAGGTTGGAAGTATTGCGGGTAGTGAAAGTCATGGTTTAACAATCATTGTTATTAACAAAAAACGTTATAGAGCGCATCGACTTGCTTGGTTATATATGACCGGTGAGTGGCCTACCGTAGATATTAAGTTTGTTAACGGTAGACAAGATGATGTTCGTTGGAATAATTTGAAAAAAGGGACACGTGTACGCTAATGCAAGAATTAATCAAATACAAAGGTTACTCAATATTTTGTTATTGTGAACCTTCATTTACAACTAATAAGTATCTCGTCAGTTTAGTTATTCAAGATATAGAAAATAAAAAGCCAGCAAAACACGTGACAAAACTGGATAAAGAGTTTTTAGATATTGAGGTTGCTCTTGGATACGCTGTCGCAGAAGGCAAACGTTACATCGATGCTAATGAAAGTGGCATCAAACATTCTGATATGAAAGGGAGTATTGAATGACCGCTAACAACCCAAAGTGTGAGCACAGGATGTGAGAATATGAGTTGTATCAGGGACGATACGAACTAATCAAATATTGTAAAATGACTGCTTACGACCCAAAGCGGACATTCATAAGAATCAAATTTAATTTAAATTATGTATCT
>CAZFEP010000220.1:0-2321 GCA_964517365.1 uncultured Thiotrichales bacterium
TGGTCTTCTGGTTGTTGGTCTTCTGGTGTTTCAGCTGGAAGCATGGTGGCTCTTGGTGCAAGAACTAGTTGGGTTGCATAGGCCAGGTCACTGTCTTCAATTATTTTGTGCTTATGTAGTGCTGCAATAATGCGCGCTACATTTGCGGTATACATAGATGCACGTAAGGACTGAATGCCAAACACTGCAGCTGTCATACATATTTGTTGTAATGTCTCATCACTTATCTGAATCTTGGGTAATCTTTTTATTGCGCTTTTGATGTCAAAATTTTTAATTGACGTTATGTCGCGCAGTGTTAATTCATGCAAGTTGATGTGCATGCCAAGACGATCGGTCAGAGCAGGATGTACTTCTTCACTGGCTTCACTTTCATCGACAGCAATGACTGCAAAACGGGTTTCTTTGTTTAATGAGATGCCATCACGTTCTAAATGTATGCTCCTAAAGTCTAATGCTGAACATAGGCAAGCAATCGTGATACTGCTGCATCGCTCTGCCATCGGTAACAAAATATAGCCATTGTTTGCATTAGCGAGTAATCCGTTTTCTAAAATAGGTGTATTGCTGTTTAGTGTAGCCGCCAGGTCGAGACCACCAAGAAGTCGGTCTTCGGTTATATTGAGTGGAATTTTTGTGAGCTGTGCTTGTTTGGGCAAAAATCCATGAAAGGATTTCATCCAAGCATCACGAACCGGTCCTGGCAACACCTTAATCATTAGGCCATTGACTAGTGACGGTGCAACACACACAACAGCAGCTGCGAGTATCGCGTTATCCCACACGCTAAACTCGTTCTGAGTTGTTTTGGTCATGTTAAAAAACTTCTTTTAATGATCGTTGAACGCGCGCCGAAGATCCGGATTCGTCTAAGGGGTCACGCCGCAAACGATGACGTAGTGCACTGGGTGCGATGTGTATAATATGTTCTAAAGTTACTTTTTTATCACCTTCAAGGCTTGCGAATGCACGCGCTGCACGAATTAACGTTAGCTCACCACGTAGCCCATCGGTGCCCAAGTGGGTGCAAAGCTCCGCTGCTTTTTGAACTATTTTATCCGGTACGGTAACTTTTGATACGAGCTGTTGGCCCTGTTCAATTAGTTTTTTAACTTGATTGTCTTTGCGCTTCCATTTTTTTATGAACTGTGCGGGATCTTGCTCAAATTCATCGCGTAACTTTATAATTTTTACGCGCATTTCTATATCGGTAGGGGTTTTCACTTCAACAGAAAGTCCAAAACGGTCTAAAAGCTGGGGTCGTAATTCACCTTCCTCGGGGTTGCCGCTGCCAACTAAAACAAAACGCGCCGGGTGACGAATGCTCATGCCTTCTCTTTCAACCACATTTTCGCCAGAGGCTGCTACATCAAGCAAAGCATCTACTAAATGGTCTTCAAGTAAATTCACTTCATCTATATATAAAAAACCACGATTTGCTTTAGCTAAAAGACCAGGCTCAAATACCTTTTCACCTTTTGTTAGCGCGACTTCCAGATCTAGTGCGCCTAACACTCGGTCTTCGGTGGCACCAAGTGGCAAGTCAACCACGGGTATAGGCATTAATTTAGAGGTTAAGTCTGATTTTTTTTTCAGAATTTTACAGCTATCACATAAGTAAACAGCTTCCTGATCAGGGTCGCAGTTATATTGGCAATCCACCGTCATCTTTATTTTTGGAAGCAAAGAGGCTAATGCGCGAATGGAAGTTGATTTACCAGTGCCACGATCACCAAATACCAATACCCCGCCCACTGTGTGATCGACTGCAGCAATCATGAGTGCAAGTTTCATTTCTTCTTGACCTACGATTGCGGAAAATGGAAAGGCTAATGGCATGATAGGATGTTTCTTATTATTAATTCAGTTTTCTAGGTTGCAGGCTTGCTGGTTATGTTAGCCTTGCTAATACTATCAATATAGTAGAGTAAAATCTTTCAAATTTCAGTGTTTGAAAACGTTAAATGCACCAAGGCAAATTTTATAGCATATTGAATACATCTGAATTATGCGCCTTAGTAATGGGACTGGGTATTTAATAATTAATTAAAGTACGTAAGGATAATTGTTTATGCAAGATGCACTTTCTGCTACTCGTAGCGAGTTTACTAGTAATCATAACTGTAGGGTTAGTTTTTATTCAGACACGGAAAAATCTGGGACACCTTTGGTACTAGTACATAGTGTAAATGCGGTGCCTAGCTCCTTTGAGATGAAACCATTATTTGATCATTACCGTAGCGAGAGGCCCGTATATTCTTTAGATTTACCCGGGTTTGGTAGTTCTGAGCGCAGTGATCGTGTTTATTCTCCTGAATTAT
>CAZFEP010000221.1:0-2302 GCA_964517365.1 uncultured Thiotrichales bacterium
TGCTTTAATTCTTGATATATTTTTTGATTATCTTTTTTGATTATCGCTGCTGCCGCAGTTACAAAAGGTGTAGCAAATGAACTTCCTGACAAATATTTACCTGAACCATCAGGTGTTGCCACCCATATATCTACGCCTGGTCCAGAAAAATCGATGTAATCACCTTTTGCTGCTTTATTGAATAAACGTTGCCTTGCATCCACAGCATTAACTGCAAATACTCCTTTTTGGGCTGCAGGATATAATGGAGGCCCACCTTTGCCACTGCTGCCTGCTGCTGAAACTATCGTTTTGCCATTTTCGATAAGGTTATTTAATACTAATTCAAGGATCAAATTTCTTGGGCCACCGAAACTCAAATTGATTACCTCTACGTTTTCACCCACCATCCAGTCTAACGCTTTAATGACTAGTTCTGCTGTCGTGTCTATTTTCTTTTTGTCACGTAAACGAAAAATAGCAGCAGAATAAAGCGTAGCATTAGGTAATAAACCATAAAATTCATCAGAAGACTCATTGCCGACTAGTATTCCAGCAATTGCCGTACCGTGATCAGAAGGTGCCGATGGCACTCCTGACGCCAGTAAAGATTTATTAATGATTTGTTGAGAAACTAAAGCTGGATGATTCGCAATGCCGGTATCGATCAAGCCTAGTTTTATACTTTGGCCACAACTTTTATGTTTATTCGTCCATCCTATTTGCTTTTGCCCATATCGTTTATTAGTCGAAGCGAGTAACGTGTAACGTTGATTTTCATCTGCCCATAGATCTGGAATTTCTTGTCGAATGATATTAATAGTATCTGGGACAGATTCACCTTCTGGAATACGAAAAACACTCAGTACTATTCCTAAATTTGAATAAAGTTTGCGACGCTTAACTGTAATATTATATTGCGATAAATAGTTTGCCAGCTCAATTGCTGCTTCCATATTTGCACTAGCCACCATGACTTCTTGATGTTCACGATGTTGCTTCGATTTATTTTTTGACTCTTTAATTAATACTTTTGGCGCTTCTGGCAAACCTTTATTGATTAAGCTCCCATAGCTTCGTTCTTTATTAGGTGTTTGGTCAAAAGGTTGATAATAACCATCACTATTGTCCGAACCAGAGTCGGGTATATTGTCTGGACCTAAACCGTCATCCCCAATTCTTGAGCCAAGTGTTAATGTTTTTGTAGGATCCGGTTTAGGTGGTTCTATCGTTATACTTTTAACAAGCACCCTACTGTTTGCTGCTGTAGGTGGATTACAAAAAACAAAAGATGTATTGATATTGCTTAACCACTTATTATGATTTAGCAGCTTTACACCAATATAGTAGCGCTTGGCTTGTATTCTAGAATCCGATGGTAAAATAGCCGTAATTCTTGTATTCGACCATTGCAATATATTTTTTACATCTACATGTATTCCATTACCACCAATTGCGATCCCATGTACTTTACGATCGCCTAAGTTTTTACCTGTTATAATTATCTTTTCACCGAACCTATAGCAAGTAGATTTATCGTATCCCGTTACAACAGGATCTTGCTTGCCACCTAATCTGCTTTTTTCTTCGCCATAAGCACTACTACAAACAAGCAAAGCAAAGATAACGAAAAGTCTAGCAGCATAATGCTTCATGATCGCATTCACTTTTCTATTTCTACGTGTTCAATCCATGGGCTCTCTTTCAGCACCCGAATGGCTGTGTCACGATCTTTAGCAGTGATTCTATATACACCGACAGCACTTGGACCGCTGACAATACTTGCGTCAATAGAATTTAATAAATCTCGAATTTGAGATTCATTGATATTCTTATCAAATACAATTTGAATGGTATTCTCTAGCTCAGATGTAGATAAGGGTACGTATCCGTCATCTAGCTTATTTTCATTAAACAGCATGTAACTAGTTTGCAGAACAAAAGCAAAAGATGCAGCTACCGCTAGTGGTCTCCACCAGGAACTTGTTTTTGCAACCGGCGCTTCCAATTCATTTTCTTTTGGTAATGAACGTTTTAATCTGGCCCAACCCCATTCTTCAGGAGATTCGACCTCTTCATTTTTTACAATCTGACGTAATTGCTGCAAAAAAGCTATTTCACTTTTAATATCCATATCATGTTGCATAGCTTGTTCTATCCTTTTTATATTCTCTGTAGATAATGACCCATTAACATATTCCGGCAACATCATTTCAAGTTCTTTATCCATTTCTTAGCTCCCTGCTTGAATAAATTTTTGCAAACATTTCTTTAATGATACTTTTGCATGATGAATTCTTGATTTAACTGTTCCAACTGGGCA
>CAZFEP010000222.1:0-2245 GCA_964517365.1 uncultured Thiotrichales bacterium
AGTACACAGATATGTACCCTGGAATGGCAAAGACTGCACGTGACGAAAGTTTTGACGAAGTTGCGGATTGGTTTGAGACGCTAGCTAAAGCTGAGCGTTCACATGCAAATCGTTTTCAGAAAGCTCTCGACACACTAGATTAGTTTCTAGATAAGTTTTAGTGACAGAGTATTCTGAATGAGTACTTCGACTCAGCACTGTAACTAATACAAATGTCGAAATGATTTTGCCAATGCACAAATAGTATTTACACAATTTGTGCATTGCAGAATTTTCTAATTTATACAGGATTTATTTATGAGAGAAGGTAGCCTGGAAGCGCCTACACGGCATCCTATTGATTGGAAAGATCCAAAGTTCTATGACCAAGAAGATCTAAATGCAGAATTAGAAAGAGTATTTGATATTTGTCATGGGTGTAGACGCTGTGTAAGTTTGTGCAATTCTTTTCCAACACTATTTGATCTGGTTGATGAATCAGAAACCATGGAAGTAGATGGTGTTGCAAAAGATGATTACATCAAGGTAGTAGATCAATGTTATCTCTGCGACTTGTGTTTCCTTACTAAATGCCCCTATGTGCCTCCACACGAATGGAATGTGGATTTCCCGCATTTAATGTTGCGTGCCAAAGCGATTAAATTTAAAGAGGAGGGTGCATCCAAGCGTGACAACATGCTTAGCAACACAGATAAAAATGGCAAGTTTTTTGGAATACCCGTCGTTGCGCAAACTGTAAACGCAGTCAATAATAATTCGACGGCTAGAAAACAAATGAAAAAGTCATTGGGTATCCACCCCGATGCCTACTTGCCATCTTATGTAAGCAAGTCAGCTAAAAAACAATTCGCTAATCACCAAAGTTCTGTTTCGTCTCCAAAAGTGGTTGGCAGCACTACCGGCAAAGTAGCAATTTATGCAACTTGTTATGGAAACCATAATGAGCCAGGGTTGGTTGAAGATTTAATCAAGATATTTGAGCATAACAACATTGCTACCAAGCTCATTACCCAAGATAAGTGTTGCAGCATGCCCAAGTTAGAGCTAGGTGATTTGGAATCCGTTGAAGCGAATAAAAATCATAATATTCCGATCATGCTCGAAGTGATTGAAGAGGGTTGGGATATTATTGCGCCTATTCCTTCGTGCGTATTAATGTTCAAACAAGAGCTTCCATTGATGTTTCCAGAAGACGAGTCACTTAAGAAAGTGCAACAGTCTATTTTTGACCCGTTTGAATATTTAGCACTACGTCATAAAGAACAACTTCTGAAGACAGACTTTAAAACAACGCTGGGTAAAGTTTCTTATCATGCACCTTGTCACTTGCGTGTCCAGAAGATTGGCAATAAGACCCGAGATATTTTGAACATGATCCCGGATACTGAAATTGATCTGATTGAGCGATGTGCAGGGCATGATGGCACCTATGCAGTAAAAGAAGAGTTCCACGAAATATCGATGAAGATTGCACGGCCCGTGGTGAATAAAATTAAAAAGAACGAGCCAAATTATTTTTCCAGTGATTGTCCGTTAGCAGGTTACCACTTGGCCAATGGTGTTGATGGTAATGAATCATCGCCAACACACCCGATTACATTATTAAGAACTGCATACGGCCTATAACTAAACACTAACGTATCTAATTTCAATTTATATACTATGCAAAAAATAACCAGACAAGATCTCCATTCCTTGGAAGACTACTCGGCGATGCGTGATGAATTTCGTGCGCAAGTTATCCGACATAAAAAAAATCGTGTGTTGCAAGTAGGGCCCAATGTAACTATGCATTTTGAAGACCGTTTGGTGATGCAATATCAAATTCAAGAAATGCTGCGAGCAGAAAAAGTTTTTGAAAGCGCGGGCATTCAAGAAGAGCTCGATGCTTATAACCCAATGATTCCCGACGGCAGTAACTGGAAAGTGACATTTATGGTGGAATTTCCAGATCCAGAGGAACGTGCAATTCGTTTGCGAGAGTTGCTAGGAATTGATGTTGCTACCTATGTGCAAGTGTCTGGTCATGACAAGGTAACCCCTATATGTAATGAAGATTTGCCGCGCGAAACTGAAGAAAAAACTTCCTCAGTACATTTCATGCGTTTTGAGCTTACAAGTGAAATGGTAAGTGATCTAAAAAACGGAGCCGCATTAAGTGTGGGCGTGGATCATCCTAAGTATCAATATTCTATTGAAGCATTACCAAGTTCGATGAGAGATTCGTTAGTAGCGGATCTGGATT
>CAZFEP010000223.1:0-2212 GCA_964517365.1 uncultured Thiotrichales bacterium
TCCGGGTTCTTTTTCTGCGGCATAATTGACGAACCTGTGCAGAAACGATCCGGTAAGTCGATGAAATTGAACTGTGTAGACGTCCACAACACCAGTTCTTCAGCAATCCTTGACATATGGGCAAACAAAATTGCGCCAAATGAACAAAATTCTATGGCGAAATCCCGATCGCTGACCGCATCCAGGCTATTATGGCTGGGAGCAGCAAAATTTAATTTCTTGGCTACGAAGGCTCGATCCAAAGCAAAACTGCTACCGGCAAGCGCGGCAGAACCTAATGGCATTATATTTGTACTGAGCCGGCATTGTTGAAGTCGAATTCGATCGCGGTAAATCATTTCAAACCATGCCAGCATGTGGTGACCAAATGTAATCACTTGTGCAACTTGCAGATGGGTAAAGCCCGGCATGATGGTTGCACTCTCTTGTTCTGCAATCTTCAGTATGGCGTTTTGTAATGCTGCAAGTCGTTGATCTATATCATCTATAGCATCTCGAAGATAAAGTCTTACATCCGTTGCTACCTGATCATTGCGTGAACGCCCGGTATGAATACGTTTACCAGCATCGCCTACTAATTCGGTTAAGCGTGCTTCAATATTCATATGCACGTCTTCAAGTTCAGTTTTCCATTCAAAATTGCCAGCAACGATTTCTGCTTCTATCTTATCGAGTGCGGTGAGAATTTCTCCACAATCATGACTATTTAGAATGCCAATATGGGCAAGCATTTCAGCATGTGCACGTGAACCTTGGATATCATGCTTAAAAAGTCGTTTATCAAAGCCTACAGATGCGTTAAATTGCTCAACAAATTCATCTGTGGCCTCTGTAAAACGACCGCCCCATAGTTTTGTACTTTTATTACTCATTTTTCTGGTTTATGTATTAGGTTAATTTTGCTGATTCATTTACTTGGTTCATTTATATATATAGGTTCTAATAACAGCTTCTAAATAGTGAGCCGGAGTATAGCATTAGCTCACCAATGGATGGATCACGCATCCTTATTGTCAAATTGCCATGTCAGATATATCAGATTCAAATATCCCAACAAAAACAAGCGAAGCTGATCCCGCTGCGCATACGTTTTTACCCGATTTCTGCAATGCGCGAATTATTTTCCTGGCAATATTAATTGCTCAACTATTATCTTTAGTGCTCACGCTAGCGGGCGGGGTTTCAAGACCTAACTTTTGGGTATATTTATCGCTAGTTTCTCTATTTGTCACCTTTATTGCTATTGGCAACATCCTGGTATTATGTGTGAGTCGTAAATTTCTTCATACCTTGCACCCTGCGGCGGCGGCAGTCACCTACTATGCCTTGAGCTTATCCATTACATTAATTGTATCGGTAGTGTCGATTTTGGTTACCCCTACTGAAGCACTTTGGGCGGCTTCACCCGAAAATGTTCAATCCTTTAGCCTCTTGGATATTCTCACCAGTGACATATTGATACGCAATATGGCCATAAGCGCCATCGTTTCTGCGGTAGCTCTGCGTTATTTTTATGTGCAACACCAATGGAGAGCCAATATACAGGTTGAAGCAAAATCAAGAATTCAGGCTTTACAGGCACGTATTCGACCCCATTTCCTGTTTAATAGTATGAATACTATTGCCAGCTTAACGCTGACAAACCCTAAAATGGCTGAAAAGGCGGTTGAGGATTTAGCCGACTTATTTCGGGCTTCATTAGGCCATCAAGACAAGGTTTCGTTACAAGAAGAGCTTAATTTCACTCGTCGCTACATAAATATGGAGAAACTACGGCTTGGAGATCGTCTTACTATTGAATTAAAAATAGAAGAAGGTATAAGCTTGAGCACAAAGGTACCAGCCCTAATCCTTCAACCCATTGTTGAGAATGCTATTTACCATGGAGTGGAGCCCCTCACCAAAGGTGGCACAGTTAATATCGACATTACTTCCACACAGCATGACTTACACTTTACAATCAGCAACCCAGTTGGAGATATAAATATTGATCGTAAACGCCCAGGCAATAAAATGGCGCAAGAAAACATCAAACAAAGGTTACAATTAGCCTATGGTGATTTCAGTAGTATGGATATCCGCCAGGAGCAAGGCTTTTATGAGGTTTCATTTAACATTCCTATCGAGGCAGATGTATGAAAATTTTGATCGTAGATGACGAAGCACCCGCACGTGACCGACTAAATCATATGCTAACCAGCATTGATGATGT
>CAZFEP010000224.1:0-2201 GCA_964517365.1 uncultured Thiotrichales bacterium
ACAGTGCGCGTTTAGGTTGTGAGAAACATAAGCCAACAATGAAGTTAATTGACCCATTTGAATAAACATGGGTGAGAATATTGTTATCACCTAAGGTTAAATAACCCTTAATGCATTTTATTAATTGCATAACTCTTTAAATAATTATCAATGCACCTGTAATGGTTAGCAATATGATGACCTCAATTGAGGATATCTAACCAATAAGTGCAGCAAACAGGATAGGAAGAATAGGGGTGAGGCGCAATTCTACTGTATGAGGCCAGTAGAATTGCTTTAGTAAAAATAACTATTCAAGAGTTCAGCAACCGCCCTAAATAATTAGCCGATAGCAATTCTTTTTATAGGTTGAACAGATGGCTCACTGCTAAGTTCCTTTTTAGGTGGTTCGAAATCAGTCAGATTGATTCCCGCTACTGCATCTTTATACTCTTCGAGTGTTGGGAAACGTCCGAGAATGGTTGATAGCACAACCAGTGGTGTTGAAGCTAATAGTGATTCGCCTTTTTTATCTTTAGCATCACCTACCACGCGACCTTGGAAAAGTCGTGTAGAGGTAGCGAGTACAGTGTCACCCGGTTCTGCTTTTTCCTGATTACCCATACACAGGTTACAGCCAGGGCGTTCCAGATATAGAACATTATCGTACTTAGTGCGTGCGTCAGCTTTAGGGTCGTTGTCGTCAAAAACAAAGCCAGAATGCTTTTGTAAAATATCCCAATCACCTTCGGCTTTAAGTTCATCTACAATATTATACGTCGGTGGAGCAACAACAAGAGGTGCATTGTATTCTACCTTGCCTTGTTGCTTTTCTATATTACGTAACATTTGTGCAATGATTTGCATATCGCCTTTATGAATCATGCAAGAACCAACAAAACCTAAGTCTACTGACTTATCTTTGTAGAAAGACAGCGGACGAATGACATCATGCGTATAGCGTTTAGAGATATCGTCGTTTTCAATATCAGGGTCGGCGATCATCGGCTCGTCTATTTTGTCCAGATCGATGACCACTTCTGCATAGTACTTGGCATTGTTGTCTGGTGTTAAAGCAGGCTGTTTGCCAGATTTAATGCCTTCAATACGTTGGTCGGCTAGATCGATTAAGCCTTGCAATGTTTTCGCTGCGTTTTCCATGCCTTTGTCGATCATCACTTGTATGCGACTCTTGGCAATTTCCAATGACTCAATTAATGTTTCGTCTTCAGAAATACAAATGGATGCCTTGGCTTTCATTTCTGCGGTCCAATCCGTAAAGGTGAATGCCTGATCCGCAAGAAGGGTGCCGATATGTACTTCAATCACACGGCTTTGGAATACATTTTCGCCGTTAAATTCTTCAAGCATCTGCAACTGTGTGGCATGTACAATATCGCGAAAGTCCATGTAACTTTTCATTTCACCTTTGAAGGTTACTTTAACGGAGTCTGGTATCGGCATAGTCGCTTCACCAGTCGCTAACGCCAATGCAACGGTGCCGGAGTCGGCGCCGAACGCAACGCCTTTAGACATACGTGTGTGTGAATCACCACCTATAATAATGGCACGGTCGTCGATTGTAATATCGTTAAGTACTTTATGAATCACATCCGTCATTGCATGGTATGAGCCTTTAGGGTCACGCGCTGTGATCAAGCCAAAGTCGTTCATAAATTTCATCAGCTTTGGAATATTCGCTTGGGCTTTCTTATCCCATACTGATGCAGTATGACAACCGGATTGATAAGCACCGTCGACGCTAGGTGAGATCACGGTTGCAGCCATGGCTTCAAGTTCCTGTGAGGTCATCAGGCCGGTGGTATCTTGTGAGCCCACAATGTTTACCTTAACGCGAACATCAGAGCCTGCATGCAGGTTATTTTCTGTGGTTACGCCAACCGCATTACGGTTAAATATTTTTTCTACCGCAGTAAGGCCTTGGCCTTTGTGTGATATTTCTTTTGCTTGCGCAAAAACGGGAGTGGCTTTAACACCGAGTGTTTGAGCGGCAAAATTTTGTAGCTTCTTGCCAAACACGATTGCATAAGAACCACCGGCTCGCATAAATTCTACTTTCTGCGGTGTAAATGCTTTGGAAACATCAGAAAGTTCTTTGTCACCATTGTAGAGTTTTTTCTCTTTTGTATTAATGGTTAAAACCGTGCCGGTATCCACCGAGAAGGTTTGTTCCAGGATAGGTTCACCGCTTTCATCAAGTA
>CAZFEP010000225.1:0-2131 GCA_964517365.1 uncultured Thiotrichales bacterium
TTGCCACATTGTTCCAACTCCAGTGGCAAACTTGAAAGCCTTGTGGAAGGATCCATGGGGCTTTCTTATATCTGACATATACTTACCAACTACTTTTCCTACCTAAATTTCTATTTAGTTAAAAACTTCTCAATCTGATCTGCATTCTGCTCCGCATCTTGTTCACCGAGCTCTATTAAGCGATTCAAATAATCTGGTTGAAACATTAATAAAGAAAGTGAATCTGGACTTTTAGTATCACGTGTACCAAATCCACGTGTAAAGTATCGAAATGGTTGCGGTAGCTTAACTTCGTATTGGCTTGCTAACTTTCCCAAGTCTTCGCTAGGTCTAAGAATTAACAGTTCAACCTTATTTAGTGATTCACGTGTTTTTTTGTCTACTTGATCATAGAGCATATTGATGCGACTCATATTTGCAGCGTCATAATCAAGTAGATCTAAAAATATTGAATCCAATAAAACGCCAATAATTTGTGCAACAGGTGCAAATTCACCTATCATAGTTTCATCTGGAGTGACTTCACCACCACGATAGCGTGTTGAAATAGCCAAAATCTTTTCTGCACCTAAATGCATGGTAGGTGCAAGGGGTGCAATGGAGCGTATGCCACCGTCACCATGCCAACCATCATTTAGCTTGATGGCAGGAAAAATCAATGGCAATGCAGTAGATGCCATTACATGTTCAACCGTAATCTCAGCATGTTCACTACGTCTTCTTGGTCGTTGCCAGTGATTTTCAACATCACCTTGTACCCACGTGATGGCTTTTCCTGTTCCGTAATTAGTACTCGATATACCTAATACCTGTAATAGGCCTTTATCAATGTTTTCTTGTATGCCCACTATTCTGTCGGTGGCTTTAGAAGCTAATTTTTTTTCTAAAAATTGTCGTAACGGATCACTGTCCAACAGGCTACGCTTTCGTGGGCCCATACGACTGCCACCAAGGATAAAACTTAAGCCCCAACGGAAAAAGTTTGAAAAGAAAAAACCACTGTCGGTATGAAATACTTTATCGGTCGTAAGCTCTTGCCAAAGTTCTGTTAGTTGTTCAACAGCGTCACAAAATGTTCCTTGATACGCCGCAAGATGTGCAGCATTTACCGCTCCGGCCGATACACCTGTAATTATTGGAGGTCGGAATTCTTCATGTGTTTTACAAATGTAGCGCAGCACACCCACTTGATAGGCTGCTCGCGCACCCCCTCCAGTCATCGCTAAGCCAAGGCCTGTATTAATTGATGATGTCATATTTTTTGACGGTCAAAATAAACTTATAAAATTGTTTAGGGACTATTAAATATAGAGTAGAGTATTATTCATACTTTAGATGAAAGGATTTTTATGCAATTGCTTTCAAAATTCTGGTTATGCCGATATTTTATCGACATGTTCAAGTATTGCCTAGTCATCAGTCTAATCAACGTATCAATTTATAATTTAAATGGCTATTAGGTAAATAGCTATAACTTAAGTGGAAAGTTGTACAATTTGAACGACATTGACCCCCAAGAAACACGAGAGTGGTTGGATTCTCTTCGTGCAGTCATAGAGCATGATGGTGAAGATCGTGCACATTTTATCATTGAGCAACTCATTACGGATGCTCGACTATCAGGTATAAATCTACCCTATAGAAACACCACTGCATACGTTAATACCATCCCAGTAGATGAAGAAGATCGATTGCCGGGTGACCCTAAAATGGAACATCGGGTTCGTTCATTAGAGCGTTGGAATGCTTTAGCCACCGTAATTAGAGCGAACAAAAAATTTCCAGAATTAGGTGGACATATTTCTACCTATGCTTCATCCGCCACGCTCATGAGCATAGGGTTTAATCATTTCTTTCGTCCGGCTAAAGAAGGCTTTGCCGGTGATTGTGTTTATTTTCAAGGCCATGCTGCACCTGGTGTATATGCACGTGCTTTTCTGGAAGGACGATTAAGTGAACAGCAGTTACTAAATTATCGTCGTGAAGTGGAAGGTAAAGGTTTGTCTTCTTATCCGCACCCATGGTTGATGAGAGACTTTTGGCAATTTCCAACCGTATCTATGGGATTGGCAGGAATCATGGGAATTTATCAAGCACGCTTTATGGAATATCTGCATGATCGCGGCATCAT
>CAZFEP010000226.1:0-2079 GCA_964517365.1 uncultured Thiotrichales bacterium
GCTAGTTGTTTTACAGTTACTTCACTCATTATTTATTCACTAATAGTTAGATTTTATATTTAATTTACGACAACATTATGTTGTAGCGCCTTCATTCTCAAACCAAGGTGCTCGCGCTAGCATTATTAATGCCCCTGCACGCTCAGAATCAAGCCCTTCGATTTCAAGCAATTCATCAACTGACTGCTCTGCCAAATCTTCCATAGTAGAGATTCCTCTGCATGCTAATTCAAAGGCTAAATCTTTATCCATACCTTCCATACCAAGTAGATCTGCAGAAGGCTCAACATCAGCAAATTTCTCTTCCGTTACCAAGGCAGTGGTTAATAATACATCTCGAGCCCGGGCACGCAGCTCTTCAACCATGTCTTCGTCAAATTCTTCTACTTCTACCAGTTCTTTTGGTGGAACATAAGCGACTTCTTCAACGCTAGAAAAACCTTCTTGTGCAAGAATTACCGCTACCTCTTCATCGACATCAAGTTGCGACATAAACATTTCAACCAGTTCACGCGTTTCTGTATCTGACTTTTCTTCTGCTTGACCTTCCGTCATAACATTTAACTCCCAACCAGTAAGCTGGCTAGCAAGTTTTACATTTTGACCACCGCGACCAATTGCTTGAGATAGCTTTTCGTCTTCAACTGCAATATCCATACTGTTCTTATCTTCATCTACTACAATAGAAGTTACTGCTGCAGGAGACATTGCGTTAATTACATATTGAGCAGAATTATCATCCCAAAGAATAATATCGATACGCTCACCTGCAAGTTCATTGGACACTGACTGCACACGAGAGCCTCGCATACCAACACAGGCACCTACAGGATCCAGCCTTGGGTCGTTAGACTTCACCGCAATCTTGGCACGTAAACCCGGATCTCTTGCCGCTGAAAGTACTTCTATTAGACCTTGCCCCACTTCTGGTACTTCTAACTTAAATAACTCGATTAAAAATTCTGGAGCGGTTCTGGTTAAAAACAATTGTGGCCCACGCACTTCTTCACGTACTTCATGCAAGAATGCTCGCACTCTATCACCTGGCCGCATAGCTTCACGTGCAATCATATGATCACGTGGTATAAATCCTTCTGCATTGCTACCTAAGTCAATAAACGTTCCAGAATGATCACTGCGTTTCACCACGCCCATCACTAACTCACCAATACGGTCCTGAAAAATATCAACAATTTGAGCACGCTCAGCTTCACGAATCTTTTGAACAATCACTTGCTTTGCGGTGTGCGCTGCTATACGTCCAAACGCTACTGATTCGATTGGCTCTTCAATAAATTCACCAACCTGCATATCAGGAAAGTCTTGTATGGCGTAGCTATAAAGTTTTTGTGTTTCGTTTGATTCAAATTCTGGATCTTCATCATCCAGTATTTCCCAGCGTCGAAAAGATTCGTAATCACCTGTTTCACGATCAATCTCCACACGGATATCCATTTCCATTCCATGCTTTTTACGGGCAGCGGTTGCTAGGGCTGCTTCAATTGCCTGAAATATAATATCTTTTTCGACACCTTTCTCGTTAGAGACCGCGTCGGCTACAAGTAAAATTTCTTTATTCATAATTTATAATTATTTAGTTCCTATACTAAAAAATCTAATTCCGAAAAGTTAATTTTTAACAGATAGATTAGGGTCAATATCCAAATCTAACTTCGCATTTTTAATCGCTTCAATGGGCACTGAAAACTCATCACCCTCGGGCGTCACCACAGTAACTTGATCTTCTTCTGCCTTTAACAATACTCCACGTATATTTCTTCTTTCATTTATTGGCCAGGTTGTTTTCACCTTTACTTTACTGCCCACTGCATTTTTCATTTGCTCAATATTAAACAACTTCCGATTAATTCCCGGAGATGAAATTTCCAAGGTGTATGGCAACTCCACTGGATCTTCTACATCCAACACTGCACTTAGTTGCTGACTTACTCTTGAACAGTCCTCTAATGTTATGCCTTCATTATGGTCAATAAATATCCTTATCTGAGCAGTATTTTGATTTACTTGGCATTCTAGCCCCCATAAGTCATAACCCATTCCTACAATTACGGGTTCAAT
>CAZFEP010000227.1:0-2035 GCA_964517365.1 uncultured Thiotrichales bacterium
GTGAAATGGTGTCTTTTGCATTGGGGCAAGAGGGTTATTTAATTGATGAAGCTGAGGATGGGGTTTCGGCTGAATTACAGATTGCCAATCATTTGCCTGATCTAATTCTATTGGATTGGATGTTACCTGATACGACTGGCTTGGAATTACTTCGTCGTTGGAAGCGTAAAGAAGCTTTGCAAGAAACTCCCATCATTATGTTAACCGCGAGAGTGGAAGAGCGTGATAAGATTGATGGCTTAGACTCTGGTGCAGATGATTACATCACTAAGCCATTTTCTGTAAAAGAGCTCACCGCACGAATACGTGCAGTGCTTCGCAGAGGATTGGGTAGTCTTGAAAGCGAGGTCGTGGTGGGCCCGATCAAGTTGGATTTGGATGCGCACCGTGCTTACATTAATGAAGAATCTATCAATATAGGTCCAACTGAGTTTCGTCTACTAGAGTTTTTCATGACGCATGTCGACCGTGTTTATTCTCGTAACCAGTTGTTAGATTATGTCTGGGGTCGTAACATGTATGTAGAAGAGCGTACGGTAGATGTTCATATCGTGCGTTTAAGAAAACTACTTAAACCCCTAGATTGTGATCAAATGATTCAAACCGTTCGCGGTTATGGTTATCGGTTCTCTGCAAAAACATAATGACATTTAATGCATGGATATCTGAACTAAATCGAATTTTACTCGTATTTGTTCCGTGCATTCTGATCGGCCTGGTAACCGGTTATTTACACAGCTTCTTTATTTTTGGTTTAATTATTTATGGTTTATGGACTGCCAGACAGTTAGTCACTCTTAAACAATGGCTGGATGGTGGAGCGATAATTGATGATGCGCCTGAATATTTGGGTATTGTTGACCAACACGTATCCGGCATTGTTGATTTACAGAAAAACCACCACACTCATAAAACCAAGTTAGAAGATTCAATAACAAATTATAAAGAAATGATCTCTGCATTACCGGATGCGGTGGTTATTATGGCATCCACTGGTGAGATTAAATCTGCTAATCAAGCTGCTCACAATTTATTACAGATTGACCCCGAGCGGGATATCAATACCAGAATTACACAGTTAGTGCGCAGACCTGCTTTTATTGATTATTTTACCGCACAAAAATTTGATCAGCCGATAGAAATTCATGGGTCATCTGATCAAGATCTTGAGCTGAGCATACGCATTATACCTTTTGGCGAAAGCAAATTAGTATTGATCGCACAAGACATGTCCCAGTCTGCACGTATTTATGAAATGCGACGTAGCTTTATATCGAATGCCTCTCATGAATTGCGTACACCTCTAACCGTAATTTTGGGTTATCTAGAAGCACTATCCTTGCATCAAAGTTTGCCAAATGAATGCAATGTAGCAATAAACTCTGCAGAAGTTCAGGCAAAGCGCATGAAGCAACTGGTAGAAGACTTACTGACTTTATCGCGATTAGAATCAACAAAATCAGTTTTGAAAGATGCAGAAGTAATACCGATTACGTCACTCATTTCTGATGCGGTAGAAGAAAGCAAACTTTCTGTTTGGTTTACCAATCAAGTTATTTCAACACAAATTGAAACAGAAGCGATGCTTAAAGGGGATCTGCAAGAAATCCATAGTGTGGTCTCAAACTTAATTAATAATGCTGTTAAGCATGCTCAGGAAGGCTCGGAAATAATGGTCACTTGGAAATCTTTGTCACACGGAGGCGCGGAATTTAGCGTTGCTGATAATGGTCAGGGAATTGCACCCGAACACCTGGAGAGATTAACGGAAAGATTTTATCGGGTGGATGCAGGACGTTCGCGTGAAAAAGGTGGTACGGGTCTTGGGCTATCAATCGTGAAGCATATCCTCGAGCGACATGAGGGCGCATTACATATAGACAGCAAGGTGGGTATCGGCTCTAAATTTACCTGTAGCTTCCCCGCCCATAGAGTGGCTAATACTCATAAATAATGAATAAAATCAATCACTTATGATTTAATAAAACTGTAATATTAGTACCATATCCTTGTAATAGATAGATAGTAACTTTGA
>CAZFEP010000228.1:0-1994 GCA_964517365.1 uncultured Thiotrichales bacterium
CTGATCATTTTTTAAGTCTACCAAACTTTAATTTGCTGCATCTTCCCTGATGGACATTATATTCGCGCATCCATGCGCTCACGCTTTGGGTCGTTAGCAGTCATATTGACCATTTGCTTTGAATTTCCAACCATGTGTTCATTATATCTCTCCCAACTCTAATTTAATGTAAGAACCCTGTTGCAACTCTTATTCGCACATCCTTGCACTTACCGTTGGTCGCCATAAATCAACCGTTGAATAGCATTTCAAGTTGTATCGCAAAACTACTAAATACAATATCACGAGGATATTCCTGATGGGATTTAGTGTGACCAAGTTATCCTGAGAAGTTTTAAAGGTATTAATCACACATGCACTTTGCTAATTATTTAACATATCAACACTAACTATATGAGTACACAAATGAAACTGGTAACCGTCTCAACCGCTATCCTTCTCTTAGCTGCTTTTCAGGCAAACGCAGAAAACTATTGGATTCCTGCTGAAAAGTTTGAGGACCATACAAATTCAGCGCTTGAAGGTTCTATTGTTGAAGATCCTAATTTTGGCAACAAGAAGACCCTAATTCTCGAAGACGATGCGCAAGTTAGAATCATCATCGGTGTTGACCAAGATCTCAAAGATTTTGTTACGGTAAATCCTGATTTCAAAGTGTGTGCGTTTGTGGCCAATGCTGAAGGCGGACAAACCAATACCGTTCGCTCGAAACACAACGATCCTACGAAAAGCCAAGACCACGTATTAGAAAATGAAAGATACAGAATGGTGTGTTCTCAAATTGCTCCGATCAATTACGGTAATTTGCTTAGTTCAGGCGTCAAAGTTCTTTCATCAAGCCAAGGTAGCGTCAAAGTTCGCGGTATTTCAATTCGACCTGCAAGTGTTGAAGAAAACAGCGATAGCCCATCGCTTGCCGACTACGATTTATCACGCGCACTCGGCTATCTTTGGGGTGACGGTGCAATTACCAATGATGGGGAAGCTTTGAGATTCAGAAGAAATGACTTCTCCGTTCCAACACATTTTGGATTAGTCGCTGAAGCTGCATTTGGTGATGCTCTCAAAATTGTTAACAACGGAAATCTATACAAGTTGCAACTTGGAGACCAAAGACCGCAAGAATTTTTAGCAGAAGGCCCTGGCTTCATCCCGGATCCCAGAGCGTTTTTGACCAGCGTTATCGAAAGCGAAGGTGCCGTTTTGTCGGGGCGAATAACAGATGACCCTAATCCCGATCGTTGTGCATTTTTGAAGGCTCTCGTCGACGATCTGAATCCTCAATGTGCAACAATCACTTGCACTTATAATAACTGTACAGTGCCAAATTGTGCGTTCATTGCGAATGGTAAAAAACGCGGCCAGCCCGCCAGACCTGGTGGTTTCTGTGGTGTTTACCTCAGCGGCACAGCGAGTGATTGGGCTGAAATGTTAAACACCGACGCTTATCATTTTGTGAAATGTGATCGAACACCCGGCGGCGTATGCACCCAACACCCAAAAGAATCACGCCCGATTCGTGAATAGTAATCATCTTTAAGCTTTTTCATTAGGTGCTTTCATAAACTTGATTTATCAATTGTCGATAAAGCACTTAACGATCTTGAATAAATTAAAAGAGGATAATTTAATCTGAGGCGAGATCCTTATACATCATCCAGGTACTCACTTACTAATCGCCAATTCAATGCCCTGCTCAGCCACATCTACCAACATTTTAATTTCTTCCAGTGTAATTATATACGGTGGCATAAAGTAAATCACATCTCCCAATGGCCTTAATAACGCTCCATTTTTTAAGCCATGTTTATAAACTTCTAAGCCTCTGCGTTCTTGCCACGGAAACGCTTGTTTACTAGCTTTGTCTTTTACCATCTCAATTGCAGTGATCATGCCGGTTTGGCGAATATCGCCTATATGAGGATGATTTTCAAAACGTTGGCACTGTTTGGCAAATTCTGCGCTGAGCTTTTTATTATTGCCAATAACATCCT
>CAZFEP010000229.1:0-1985 GCA_964517365.1 uncultured Thiotrichales bacterium
AAAGCTTTTGATTATAGAGAGATGCGCACCCCACTCGATTATTGCGCTAGCAGTATTCCATATCTGCTGGTCCCTTGAATTAGATAAGTTTAACTTACTTCCTTATTTAACTCACATTAAATTGTTTTAATGTGGAACAAAGATACAATACTTTTTATATGGATACAAAGTTATTTTAGGATGAATAATGTTACAAATAACAATTAATTTTATCCTATAGATCTCTGATCATAAAGCCACAAGTTGCACGACTATGGTGCAATTACTGATATCTATTTATGAAATTATTGAATTTAACATTTGCTGAAAGCAATTTACCGATATTAAACTGTATAAGGTTTATGCAGTTTTATTGTATAGCTGGATAGCATTTCGTGAGGTATTATTTTCTTGTATTTTCGTCAAAACTTTGGCGCGTAGTGTGACTAAATGATTTTCAATTTTTTTATTTAGCATGGCTAAACTCTCAACTTCACCCCTATTCGCAATAAACTTCTCTGGTGACAGATTACACATAAAATCTCGGACACTAATATCCCATTTTTTACTCAGAATTTTAGCTTCATCCCAGTATTCATTATCAATTTTTTCAAGTAACTCATCAGCTGAGTGACGTAGTTGAATAATTTGTTGATTAACACTCATCATGTAATGTGCAGTTATAAATGATCGTGTCTTTTACCTGCGTGCTTCATTTGGAATAGAGTTCCAGGCTTCCTGAATTTCTCGTAGCAAACCCATCACCTCATCAATTACCGTTGCATCGCTATCTGCATTCGCTACGACTAACTGTCGCTGCATATAGTCATACAAGTCATCTAAGTTTTGCGCAATCTCACCACCATTCGCAAGATCAAGGCTGGAACGTAAACCGTCCAGAATCGCAATGGCCTTAGATATTCGTACTGTTTTTTCTTGTATTTGTTTACGCTCTATATACCCTTGTGCAGCTAATAGATGATCAACAGCACCTTTGAACAACAGGCTTATTAAACCATGTGCATCTGAGCGTTCAACATTACCTAACACTCCACTACTTCTATATTCATCTATAGCATGTGTTGCTGCTGTCATGTTCATAATTTGGTTCCTTAATGATTAACTATTTATTAGGTTATTTGTCGGCAGGTTTGCCAATTGCTGAGTTAAAAAATTACTCGTTGCATTCAATTGTCCGACCAAACCATCTAATGCACCATATTGTCTACGCAATCTTCGTTCAGTAAGTGCTACACGATCTTCAATACGTTCGATGTTGCCATCAATTTGTGATCGACTATCATTCAAACCATCTGTGCGTGCTTGTATTAAACCACCTGTTTGTACATAGCTGGATAGAATCGAATCAATTGCTTGTGCAAACCCACTGTCAGGGTTGGTAAATAATTGCACCACACCATTAAAATCTTCTTCAATCGCTGCATCATATTTTTCAGCATCCAAACTCAACACACCATCACGATCAAATGTTAAGCCTACTTCAAACAAATATTGATAATTACTACCTTCAACATTCACTCTATTTGTAAACACTTGACGCACACGTGTTTCAATTGCAAGCAACAAAGAATCACCTTGAAGCGTAGATTCACGCTGAGTATTTAAACTAATAATAAGATCGTTATACGCTGTGACAGCCGCTTCAATACCGCTTCTACCGATAGAGCGATCTTCACTCACTGATAATGCTGCAGTGCCTACATCTTTAAGAGACAAGGTCACGCCTTCAATTACATCTGAAATTTCATTAGATGAGCGTGTAACATCAAACCCATCTACTCTTAGTGTGGCATCTTGTGCAATATCTATTTCCTGTAAATTTTGTGTGCCGCCTGCTACAAAAACTAAATTAGAAAGACCTGCAGCATCAGTGTCATTACCATCACCATCTCCTGTTACGGTCACATTGATCGCACTTAATGTTCCACTTTCTTCTGAAGTTAATATCAAATGGCTACCATCATCCGCTTTAATAATGGATGCCG
>CAZFEP010000230.1:0-1968 GCA_964517365.1 uncultured Thiotrichales bacterium
GATTGATATTCTGTAACCCACACAAGCATAATTACTTACATAATCCTTATGCCAGTTGGTCTGCGTTAACCATGCCAGCTATGAAATACAGGACAACAAGCTTCCGATATAAGTAGCCTAATCTCAGACGAGGTATACATAGATGACCATAAAACTTGCCGTAATCATGGACCCGATAGAGTGTATAAAAGTGTCTAAAGACAGTACTTTCGCTATGCTTTTAGAAGCTCAGAAACGAGGCTATGAGATTCACTATCTACAAGCCTGTGACTTGTTTCTTAAAAACAATACCGTTTTTGCAAATACTTCTAAGATCAGCGTTAAAGACCAACCCAAAGATTGGTTTACCACTAAGGATCCTATGCAAGTAGAAGCATCGATTTTTGATGTGGTACTGATGCGCAAAGACCCACCATTTAACATGGAGTACATATACACCACATATTTACTCGATCAAGTTGAAGAAAGTGGAGTGCTGGTAGTCAATCATCCAGCTAGTTTACGCAATGCAAATGAAAAATTGTTTGCAACAAAATTCAAGGACTGCATAACGCCTTATATTGTTACCCAACAACAAAGCATTCTAAATAGCTTTATTGATGAACATAAGAATGTGGTGGTTAAACCACTTGATGGCATGGCAGGAGATTCTATATTTCAAATTACTCAAAGCGACGCCAATCGAAACGTAATCTTGGAAACCATTACACAATTAAATCAAAGAACTGTTATGGCACAAAAGCTGATTCCAGAATATGTGCAAGGTGATAAACGCGTAATACTCATCAATGGTGAACCCATCCCTTATGCATTACTCAGAGTGCCTTCAAAAGGAGAACTGCGTGCAAATCTTGCTAAAGGCGGGACTGCACAAGGCGTAGAGCTCAGTACCAGAGATAAATTTATCTGTTCTCAAATCGGACCCGTACTAAAAGCCATGAAATTGAGTTTTGTAGGTATTGATATAATTGGTGATTATCTAACAGAAATTAACGTTACAAGCCCCACAGGCATACGCGAATTAGATAAAATGTATGACTTAAATATTAGTGCCTCACTATTTGACCATATTGAAAATCAACTCAGTGCTACTTGAATTTACCTTTCTAATTTATCTCTGCGGCTTATTCCGATAGATAAACGCAGTAAACATAGCGATATTTTTTACCAGCAAACTTTTACAATATAACAACTACAATCCAGCAACATAATAATATATTTCTAATAGTTAACCTTATAACCAAGAATTTAAATACAAATTACAATAGTGCAATATGTCCACTGCCGTTAATCCAGTACAAGTTAATTTAACCCAGGTTACTGCATCTGATCGACTTGGCTTTAGTTTGTTTGTTGCCGCCATACTGCACGCTATTATCATTCTGGGATTAGGGTTTGGTCTGCCTTTTGCTCGTGATTTCGATGCTGCATCCGTGCTTGAAGTCACTATGGTGCTAACCAAAACACATCAGAAACCCACAGATGCCGAGCATATTGCAAGTGAAAACCAATTAGCCAGTGGCAGTACCGACCAAGAAAACCAACCCTCTGCCCCCTTTACAGGCAGTAGTTTCAATGATCAGACAGGCATCTCACCCATACAAACCAGTACACCTTCGTCGCCCACTTCAGAGCAAAGTGAGCGACAAGAGGAACTAATTATACAAAATGAAGCTCCCACCAGCGTGTATCTAAACGAAGCTGATGAAGCACCTGATGAACCAAACCAACAACAACAAGATAAAATTTCACAGCAACAATTAGAATTGGCAAAATTAGTTGCAGAATTACGGCAAGAAGAGAGTGATTATGCCAAACGCCCCAGAGTCAATTATATCGATACACTCAGTGCAAAAACTGCGACAGAAGCAAACTATGTACGCGAATGGGTAGAAAAAGTTGAGCGCGTTGGCAATCTAAATTACCCCGATGAGGTTAGAAACAATCATCTATCTGGGACATTGATAC
>CAZFEP010000231.1:0-1962 GCA_964517365.1 uncultured Thiotrichales bacterium
CGTTCTTTCTCAATAATTTGTGCAACGGTTTGCCACATAATGGGCTCGATGTAGATTGCATCCGCCATTTCAGGATCGGTCATAATGGTGGCTGGGTTGGAATTCACCAAAATTACGCGATAGCCTTCTTCACGTAATGCTTTACATGCTTGCGCGCCTGAATAATCAAATTCACAGGCTTGCCCGATAACGATGGGACCCGCTCCGATAATCAATACACTTTTTATGTCCGTACGCTTTGGCATGCTCTAGTGTTTTTTATACTCTTGCATTAATGCAATAAAGTGTTCGAATAATGGTTTCACATCATGAGGACCCGGGCTGGCTTCCGGATGACCTTGAAAACTGTATGCAGGTTTTTGTGTATGACGAATACCTTGCAAGGAGCCATCGAATAATGATCGATGTGTAGCTTCAAGTTCCTGTGGCAATGATTTTTCGTCAATAGCAAAGCCGTGATTTTGACTACTGATCATCACCAAACTTGTACTTAAATCTTGTACGGGATGGTTGGCGCCATGATGGCCAAATTTCATCTTGGTGGTATTCGCTCCACACGCTAAGCCTAATAATTGATGCCCCAAACAAATACCAAAGGTTGGAATCCCGGCTTCTACAATTTCTTGGATCGCGCGGATTGCATAATCACAGGGTTCAGGATCACCCGGACCGTTAGAAAGGAAAACACCGTCAGGCTTTTTAGCAAACACTTCGCTTGCAGGTGTTGTCGCCGGAATGACTTCAAGCTCACAACCATAGTCATAAAGAATGCGCAAAATATTACGTTTCACTCCAAAGTCATACGCTAAGACTTTGAAAGTATTATTATTCTCTTTTCTTTTACTAGTGTTGCTTTGATAACCTTCTTCCAAACACCAACTACCTTCGTTCCATATATAAGGTGTATCCGTAGTGACCTCTTTAGCCAAATCCATGCCTTTTAAACCTGCAAAACCCTTGGCTGCAGCTAACACCTCTTTTTCATTAATGTGTTCACCCGCCATGATTGCGCCATTCTGCGCACCTTTCTCGCGTAAAATTCGAGTTAACCTGCGGGTATCAATATCCGCAATAGACACCACATTATGCTTTTTTAAATAACTAGATAAATCAGACTGTTGCCGCCAGTTGCTTACCTGTACAGGCAAGTCACGAATCACTAAGCCTTTTGCAAAAATATGTGCGGACTCTTCGTCTTCCGTGTTGGCACCTACATTCCCAATATGCGGGTATGTAAGCGTAATAATTTGTTGTGCGTAAGAAGGGTCTGTAAGAATTTCTTGATAACCTGTCATAGAAGTGTTGAAAACGACTTCCCCTACCGATAAACCCGATATGCCAATAGAGCTTCCCCAAAAAAGACTACCGTCTTCCAAGGCAAGCAAGGCGGGTTGATGACTCAAAAAACGTATCTCCTTAATTTTTTGGTATTTCTTTGCCTTAATTCAAACTATAAGGCGCAGATGTAAAAACGGGACGACCAAATGGTCATCCCGTAATCAATTCTATGCGATCGGTGGACCGGGAGAATTGTACTCAAATCATCAGCTTAGTGAAACCAGCAAATAATAAAATTGGCCATGTTTCGTTCAATTAATCGTAGAAAATTCAATTTAAGTAATCATTACTTTTAAAATTATTGCTAGGGCTATGAGTGGCACCAAAACAGTAACCAATCTAATTACGAATTTAGCCTCTTTAGTGACATGCAAGGCACCACAATTTTCGCAGGTCTCAACCGATTTGCTAATAATGTCTCCACATTGCTTACAACTTATCATTTTCATCTCTCAACTCCTTTTCGCCAAATGGGCTTGTACACATACTAATTAATTAAAAAGAGATGGTGGTGAAATTACATGAGTTTGTAACAATGATTTGCAAATCTTATATAATTTACAATTACTTAGAACACTATTGTAATATTAACATTAATAAACCATAAAGAGTTTATTGTTAATT
>CAZFEP010000232.1:0-1839 GCA_964517365.1 uncultured Thiotrichales bacterium
GGTGTAAATCTAAACAGATTAAAGTTTGATTTTTGTTAACCGCTCACAGGCTTCTAGATACTTCGCGCTGGTGTTATGAATAATTTCTTGGGGAATGGTGGGTCCGGGCGCTTGTTTGTTCCAGTCCAGTGTTTCTAAGTAGTCACGCACATATTGTTTGTCATAACTTTTTGGGCTTTGGCCCACTACATAAGTGTCTTGTGGCCAAAAGCGGGAAGAGTCAGGGGTTAGTGCCTCATCGATTAATACAATTTCATTATTACCATCTAAGCCAAATTCAAACTTGGTATCCGCTATAATAATACCGCGCTGTAATGCATATTCAGCGGCTTCTTTGTAAATGCTTATGCTCAACTCACGCACTTGCTCTGCAATATCTTTTCCCACTAAATCTATAATCTTTTCAATGCTTACGTTTTCATCATGATCCCCCACTGCTGCTTTAGTAGAGGGAGTAAAAATAGGTGCCTCTAATTGTTGCGCTTGTTTTAAGTTGGGTGGAAGTGTCACGCCACAAATAGAACCTGTGTTTTGGTATTCTTTCCAACCTGAACCAATTATATAGCCGCGAACAATGGCTTCAAAAGGAAGTGCTTTTAGCTTGCGCACGATAACGCTTCGACCTTTGAGAGCCTCTAGTTCATGACTATCATGAATTACATCTTCCAGCTTAATATCACTTAAATGGTTATTTACTTTGCTTGAAAATCGATCAAACCAGAAATTTGATACGGTAGTTAACACCATGCCTTTTTTAGGGATCGCGTCGGGCAGTATTACATCAAAGGCAGAAAGACGGTCGCTGGCAACGATTAACCAATGCTGGTCGTCGACTTCATAGATATCACGGACTTTGCCTTGATAGACCTTTTTTAATGATTTTAGATTGGATTCAAATAGCATTTTATTTCTTTTATGTGCCTAATTCTCTTATATAAGCTGGTTTTATTGGTCAGTGTCAGCCAAAATGCGGCTTATTTTTTTATTATATTTTTGTCTTAGTATTATCTTTAGTATCAAGGGGTAGCAAAAAATGACCAATCCACACGTTAGCATAATCATGGGCAGCGATAGTGACTGGCCCACTATGAAAGCGGCGGCTGATGTTCTGGATCAGTTTGGCATATTGTACGAGAAGCGCGTGGTATCTGCTCATCGAACTCCAAAACTAATGGCAGAATTTTCTGAAAATGCCGCATCCCGTAATATTCAATGCATTATTGCAGGAGCGGGCGGTGCTGCGCATCTACCCGGTATGGTAGCTGCGATGACCACTGTCCCAGTGCTAGGTGTGCCTGTGGCCAGTCGGCACTTATCAGGGCAGGATTCTTTATATTCTATTGTTCAGATGCCAAAAGGTGTGCCTGTAGCCACTTTTGCAATTGGAGAGGCAGGTGCCGCAAATGCCGCATTGTTTGCGGTGGCAATGTTGGCCAATGGAGATGCTGATATTAAAGTTAAGCTCGAAAAATTTAGAGCAGCTCAGTCAGATAAAGTCTTAAACACTCAACTTCCGGATTAGTATAAAGCTATGATTTTACCGGGTGCGACACTAGGCATATTAGGTGGTGGCCAGCTTGGTCGCATGTTTGTGCATGCAGCTACTTCAATGGGCTACCGAGTCATTGTGCTTGACCCTAATACATCTAGCCCTGCAGGTGAAATTGCACACCTTCATCTGCAAGCTAAATATGATGATGCACACTCTTTAAAAGCCTTAGCACAAGGGTGTTCTGTAATTACTACAGAATTTGAAAATGTTCCTGCAGAAGTATTTGAGCATCTTGAAAAGACATGTTTAGTATCTCCAAATGCGCGTGCCTTAGCACTTGCACAAGA
>CAZFEP010000233.1:0-1804 GCA_964517365.1 uncultured Thiotrichales bacterium
GAATACCTACGCTCATCTTTAAGATAACGTAAGTAACGTTGAAAAAGTTGTTGCGTTGATTGAGTTGCTTCTTGTTGTCCAGCATTATGTTTACCTTCTGGACTCATTACTACTGCCATAAACAGACCTGGGTTTCATGCACCTGGCTAAATAAAGCACAACGTTAGCATTTATTACTAGTGTTTGTATATTTTAATAGTTTTTTGCTAGATAAAGCGATGCTAATTTTTGTTAACCGGTATTTTCTATTTTGCTTTAAAAAATAATAACGGCTAGTAATTACATTTTTAAACAATCACAAGTCTTTACAAAGACTTTGATACGAGTAAAAGCGCTAAATTATTTTTAAATTAAGAAAAATTAAGATTAATTACGAGTTTATTGAACTGGGCTTGTTTACATTACGTTGTAGCAGGTGTGAATTGTTGAAGTTTAGATCCTAGAATTTCACCCAAGTTACCCAAAAACAATGTACCCATGCCATTCTGGAAACGATTTGCATCTGTGCTGCCCAAGAACAATACACCAAGTTGATCATCCTTCTTTAGTGCCACGGCAGCGGCAGAGCGAATAGGCTTTTTCTCTTCATCATTATTGAATACGTTTTCAATTTGGCGCTTGGTAAGAAATGCTACACCACGTCGTCGGCTAGAAAAGAGATCTTGAACCAGCTTGGATTTTTGCAACGATTTTTCCATTGCCTGACAATCTTTAACCTTGGTCTCTGGTAATACATCAAATAAACGGATAGTAACCTTGGTACCTGGAAAATCAGCATGCATTAGGTCATGAATACCACTAAGGGTCTCGTCAAAGCCACGTATAGAAACCAAACCAAGTGTAATGGCGTGCAGTCGATGACTGACTTTTTCATTATCTTTGGCAACTTTTATAAGCTGATGTAGCTTCTGATCAAGATCTTTGTTTTTGTTGCGCAATAGCTCAACTTGACGCTCTACCAGTGAAACCGCCACACCCGTTTCATGTGGAATGGACAAGGTTTCGATAAGATCTACATGATGCGTAAAGAAATCACTATGTGTGCGTAAGTAACGCGCAACATTATCCCGTGTAATCTTTGCTTTTGGTGTACGGACTTCTGTTGTAGTGGATACTTTAGGCTTGGTCTGCGTCGTCATAAGTTAAGGCTCCCCTCAAAACTAAATTGTGCTGGCCCAGTCATTAGAACTGGAGCAGCTTTGTTTTCACACTCTATATGCAAGCTTCCCCCGGGCAAGTCTACGGTTACATTTTCATCAAGCAGACCTTGTGTCTGCCCAACTGCAACTGCAGCACATGCGCCAGTACCACAAGCGCTCGTTTCGCCAACGTGTCTTTCATATACACGTAAAGCGATATGTTGCGGGCTTATCACCTGCATAAAGCCTATATTGGCTTTGTTTGGAAACATTGAGTGTTTCTCTAGTTTGGGGCCTAAAATACTTACCGGTGCATTATTTATATCTTCTACCTGTAGTACTGCATGCGGGTTGCCCATTGAAACTGCACCAATTTTAACGCGCTCACCTTCTACGTCGAGATTATAACTCGATGCTTGTGAACTCGCTGAAAATGGAATTTTTTCAGGTTCAAAAATAGGTGCACCCATGTTCACAGTAACCATCTCGTCTTCACGAAGGTAAATCTGATATACACCACTAATTGTTTTAATGTTTATTGAAGTCTTGCTTGTTAATCCATTCAACGCAAGAAACCTTCCGATGCAACGTGCACCATTTCCACATTGTTCAACTTCTTCTCCATTGCTGTTGTAGATTTGATAATTAAAATCAACATCCGCATC
>CAZFEP010000234.1:0-1752 GCA_964517365.1 uncultured Thiotrichales bacterium
TTAGATAAAAAATAGCCTGCTGCAAGTATTAGATTATGGATAATAAAAAAGATTTGTTAATCGAGATAGGAACTGAAGATCTTCCTGCAAGATTGTTATTAGATATGTCTAAAGAGTTTGGCGCCTTAATTTGTAAACAGATAGATGAAGCTGAACTCTCTTATAGTCAACATGAAATATTTTGCACTCCCCGCCGTCTAGCCGTCATAGTGTGTGACTTGGATGTGAAGCAAAAAGACCAAGTCATTGAACGCAAAGGCCCAAAAGCTTTGGCAGCTTATGATAAAGAAGGCCATCCAACTCAAGCTGCAATAGGTTTTGCAAAGTCTTGTGGTATTGATACAGCACAACTTGAAGTGGACAACGATCCAGACAACCCTAGACTCACTTTTAATGAAAAACGTATCGGTAAAAAAACAAGCGAGCTAATCCCCGACATAATAGAAACTTCCGTAAAAAATATTAGTGCGCCTAAGCGAATGCGGTGGAATCAGTCTAATGCGGAATTTATTCGCCCAATTCGTTGGTTATTAGTAATACTAGGTTCTGAGACTATAAACACCACCTTGTTCGGGATTAATGCTGGAAACGTGTCACATGGACATCGTTTTCACAGTACAAAGGATATAACTGTAAAACATCCCTCAGCGTATAAAGAACTACTACAAATCAAAGGCCATGTATTAGCAAACTTCAACGAACGTAAAGACACCATACTGCAACAAGTAGAAATGCTTGCAAAACAAGTTAACGGCAGACCATCTTACACAACATCATTACTTGAAGAGATTACTGGATTAGTGGAATGGCCATGTTCTTTGCTGGGCGAATTTGATCCAAAGTTCCTGGAAATACACAAAGAGCTTCTTATCAGTACGATGCAAGATAATCAGAAATATATTCCACTGCTTGATGAAAAGGGTGACTTGCTTCCACAATTTATTATCGTCAGCAATATTGAGAGCAAGACACCTGAAATAGTTAAACATGGTAATGAAAAAGTTATCGTGCCTCGCTTCGAGGATGCGATGTTTTTCTGGAAACGAGATAAACAGATAAATTTAGAAGAAAATTTGTCTAAGCTCGAAAAAGTTGTATATGAAAAACAATTAGGCACTCTAAAAGATAAAGTTGAACGTGTTTGCAAACTATCTGCTTACTTATCCACATATACTGACGCTAGCGAAAAGGAATGCAAACGTGCAGCCCAACTAAGCAAATGCGACTTAGTGAGTGAGACCGTTGCAGAGTTCCCAAAATTACAAGGTACCATTGGACGCAATTTAGCTTTAATTAACAAGGAGTCTGAACAAGTCTGTATAGCTATTGAAGAGCAATACTTACCTAAACAGTCAGGTGGCGCACTGCCCACATCGCCCACTGGTGTCACACTTGGGCTAGCAGATCGGATTGATACACTGGTTGGCATTTTCGCAATCGGCAAGAAACCAACCGGCTTAAAAGACCCTTACGGACTACGCCGCGCTGCACTAGCGGTACTGCGTATAATTATTGAAACACCTCTAAATATCAATCTGAAACATTGCTTAGAAAAAGCATCAACCTATTACCCTGAAGATCTAAAAGCACCTAATGTGGTTGAAGAAGTAAATGAATACATAAATGAGCGCTATCGTGGCTATTTTTCTGACCGTGAAGTACCGCTTGATGTTATAGATTCTGTGTTAGCAAACCATCCTACACACCCGCATGATGTTGCTGCAAAAATTGATGCATTGATTAGTTTTAGAA
>CAZFEP010000235.1:0-1742 GCA_964517365.1 uncultured Thiotrichales bacterium
CCTGTGGGACTGCCTGTGGGACTGCCTAGTGTAATAGCTTGTCCATTCGTACGGTTGGTGGCTTAAAATGACATTAGGGTACGGTAAAATAAAAATCCTGATAACTATTTTAACAGCTGATTTGTGCGGTCTGATCGTACAATGCGTAGACTAGTAGAATTACAAAGCCCATGTCAAAGCGAATCCTTATGTTGACGCCTCAGCCTTATTTCAGAGCGCGAGGCACCCCGTTTAGTGTCTTGCATCGTGTGCGTGCCCTATGTGAAATGGGCTACCAGGTGGATATGGTGACTTACCCGTTTGGTGAAGATGCAGGGTTTGATGGCTTGAAAATTATAAGGTCAGGTAATTGGGGGCTTATCAAAGATGTAAAAATAGGGCCTTCCATACAAAAAATATTTCTTGATATCAGTCTTTTCTTAACCGCTAGAAAATTACTAAAACAACAAGAATATGACATTATTCATTCTCATGAAGAAGCTGCATTTTTTGCAATGCGTTTGGCAAAAAAATATAACATGAAACATGTTTATGATATGCATAGTAGTCTTCCTCAGCAGTTAGCTAATTTTAATTCTTTTAATCTTGGTTTTTTTAAAAATATATTCGAGTATCTTGAAAATAAAGTGCTTACCAGTTGTGATGCGACTATAACAATATGTCCTGAGCTTGCAGAGTTAGTAGAAGGCTTTAATTTGGATACACCTCATGAATTGATCGAAAATACTGCTGATGACAGTAAGGTGTTTTCAAATAGTAATATCAATATAAGAGAGAAGTATGCTCTGCAAGACAAAAAAATTGTTCTCTACACAGGTACATTTGAACCTTATCAAGGTATCGATATTTTGTTTCATGCATTCAAGGAGACATTAAGCAAGAATCCAGAAGCATATTTGCTTATGGTGGGTGGGCGTGAAGAACAAGTTGAAAAATATAAGCAGCTCGGCAGGTCTTTGGGGTTTGATAATTCGGTGATGTTTACTGGCACTGTGCACCCATCTGAAATTCCGTCTTATATAGAAGCTGCAGATATGATTGCATCACCAAGATGTACGGGAACGAATACACCATTGAAGATCTATGGCTATTTACGTACGGGGAAGCCTATTATTGCAACAGATATGCTTACACATACTCAAGTGTTGAATAATGAAGTTGCTTTGTTAGTGCCACCAAATGAATTAGGTATAAGTGAGGGTATAAGTCAATTGATAGCGAATCCTGCGTTGGGTGACGATAAGGTGGTTGCCGCAAAAAGACTTGCAGAAGAAAAATATTCCGATGCAATTTATATGCATAAAGTTAAAAAGCTTTATGATGCGATTAATTAAAATAAATAGTCATTATTAATATACAAATAACACTATGAGCAAAGAAGCCGTTCGCGAATTTTGGAATAATCATATCCATGATTGGAAAGTTGCTAAAAGTCCTGCGGGTACACTGGAGTTCTTTTTAGAAATTGAAGAGTATCGATTTGAAAAACTCCATTATTTGCCTAAGGTAGTCAACTTTTCAGGCTATCAGGGAAAGAAAATTCTGGATGTTGGTTGTGGTACAGGTAATGATCTCACTCGCTTTGCGCGTGGTGGCGCCGATATTGTGGGCATTGATCTAGCCGAGCACTCTATCGAGCTCGCAAAAAGTAATTTTGAAATGCGTGATCTAAATGGAGAATTCCATGTTATGGATGGCGAAGCATTAGAATTTGAAGATAATAGTTTTGATATGGTCTATTG
>CAZFEP010000236.1:0-1716 GCA_964517365.1 uncultured Thiotrichales bacterium
CACTATTTCATAGTGACGCATATATATGCTCCCTTAGGGTTAAAGCCTCCCAGCGTATGATTGAATTCATCCTGGTGAAGCAAGGAGTTAGTTTTAATTTTGAGCTGCGAAGTCTACGTGATGGACCCACTACAGGCAAGCTCCCCAGCATTAGAACAACAAAGATAGGGTAAAATGACCTGCAACTAGCTCTTTTGGCGTTGGCGAACCGCTTCAAACAGCCCTATACCCGTTGCCACAGAGGCATTGAGACTAGCCATTTCACCAGACATAGGCAACCGTATAAGGTCATCACACTTCTCGGATACCAGACGGCGCATACCCGCTCCTTCTGCTCCTATCACTAAGGCTACAGAACGACTGAAATCTGCCTGGTAAATCAGTTTAGGTGCGTCGGGTCGCGTTCCATATACCCACACACCTACCTGTTTTAGCTCGTCTATAAATCGGGCCAGATTTTTGGCAAATATCAACGGGATTCTTTCAGCAGCACCACAAGCCACTTTTCGTACCGTAGGCGTTAATGGCGCAGAATTACGTGTAGAGCTAACAACTGCATTGGCACCAGCGGCTTCAGCTGTGCGTAAACAAGCACCCAAGTTATGAGGATCAACGATCTGGTCTAAAATCAATAATAACAATGGTTCGTCTGATTTTACGCAATGCTGCAGCAATACTGCCTCACTATTTGCTTGCTGCTCTTTGTAGAAAACGATTACTCCTTGATGATTACCATTTCCGCATAGTTTATCCAACTCACCCTTACTAACTGCTCGATACTTAATATTATTTGCCAAAACTAAATCTTGTATTTCCTGCATACGTTTATCTTGCCTGCTCTGCAACAACATTATTTCTTGAATATGAAATGGGCGTTGTTGTATGGCTGCGAGGGAACTATACAAGCCGAATGAAATATTTTTCACAATTATTCTATTTGAAATATACTTTTAATATATTAAGCAGTTTATAAATCTAATTGACTAGCCGATTAGATTTTCTTACGCTTTCTAGATTGATGCTTAACTTTACTTTTTTTTGTTTTACTCTTTTTAGATTTAACTTTTTGTTTGGCACCAGAAACCGACTTAGCTTTTTTCGTCTTTCCGGTTTTATTTCTACTTCTTTTTTTACCGGTTCTTTTACCAGACTTTTTACGCTTAACTTCTCGCTTGGCTTTATCAGCATCTGTCTGTACTAGTGAAAAATCCATTTTGCGCTCATCCAGACTAACACGCGCGACAATTATGTTGACCTCATCCCCGAGTGAATAGCGTTGCTTACTATGCTCACCAAACAGGCTATGTGATTGCTCATCATAATGGTAGTAATCACTCTTCAAAGCGGTTACATGCACTAATCCTTCTACAAAATATTCATCCAACAATACAAAAAAACCAAAACCAGTAACGGAAGTGATCGTGCCACTAAACTCTTGTCCTAGTTTATCTAACATAAACTCACATTTAAGCCATGCATCCACATCTCTAGTTGCATCATCTGCCCTTCGCTCACACATGGAACAGTGCTCACCAAGAAGCACTAAATCATTTTGAGATAACGGAAAAGACTCTTTATTTTTCTTGCTGATTAAATGCCGAATAGTTCGGTGCACTACTAAATCCGGATATCTTCGAATTGGAGAAGTGAAGTGGGCATACAGCGGTAACGCTAAACCAAAATGACCAACACTCTCAGGGCTATACACAGCTTGCG
>CAZFEP010000237.1:0-1705 GCA_964517365.1 uncultured Thiotrichales bacterium
CGATCCTAAAAAATCTGCATCAGGAAAACCTGAATCCGAAACATTTGAGTCTGGTGCAGATTCATTACCCGATACCATAGGTTCGTTGCAATCTGCAGATGAACGCGCGTGGCTTGAAAATGAATTAATTAAGTTTCAACAGCAATTAAGAAACTTGCCGATAGAAGCCAGTAACATTGATCGCGCAAAGTTAGAACTTGAGGTTGCTGAAGTTTTGGTTGGTTTGGATAAATTAGATGAAGCATGGGAAAGTGCTCGACCATTATTAGAATTATTTATTAAAGATTCGGAATTTGAGTGTGCCGTTAGGGCCTGTCGAATTTTATATCAAGCAGATCATGAGTTATCCATCGTCGCACTGGGGCATGGATGTTGGCTCGCGGTAACGTATCCGATTAATCCAACCTTATCAGTAGAAATGTTGCATAACATCGTAGATGAAACTCCAGATAACTCAGATGGTGCAGCGGTTGCAGCAATGGCAGCACAATACATTGCTGATATGCGTGGTGATGAACATCGCGAAAACCTAATGTTTTTGACTACTCAAATCATTGCCAAAGTCGCCAAACGTCATCGAAATATTGAAGGTGAAGAGATGATAAAAACCTGGATTGAAATCTTAGAACTGAATGATACCGACCAGTTATTTGAGCGTTTAGCTAAAATAATTGATGTCATGACCGCTGATCAGTGGTGGTTTGACCGCGATGAGCTGCGCGCGCAATTACCTGTAAATTAAGCTAGAAACGCATACTTTAGACCCTCATCACACTTTTCCCATCCACTAATCACGTAATCCCCTCCATTTACTCTAAAGCTGCTGATTTTATTGTGAAATTGTAGCTATATCTCATTATTGAGAGCGCGTTTTATATACAGTGAACGCACTAGAGTTGGAAACTTTTATGGAGAGCGTGGTGAGCGTATCAGCACAAAATGCTGGCTTCACCCTAATAGAGTTAATGATTGTCATGGTGATTGTGGCAATTTTTGTAACTGTGGGTGTGCCTAATTTTCAAAATATGATTGGCGATAATCGTTTGTCTACACAAGCGAATAGCCTCGTGTCGTCTCTGCAATTTGCCCGCTCCGAAGCCTTAAAAACCGGCACACAGGTAATTGTGTGTAGAAGTACAGATGGATCTACCTGTGCAGGTGGAACCGGAACCACTTGGGAAAGTGGTTGGATAGTTTTTGTGGATGCAGACAACAATAATGCAATCAGTTCGGGTGATGCAGTGATTCAAAGTAACCAAGGTTTGGTAGGTGGCAACACATTGCGATCTGCTGGTGGTTTTGATACCCGTATTACATACGAGGCAACAGGTTTGCAAACTGCTTCTGCAGGTACGTTTCGCTTATGTTCAGGCCATAACCCGGATGTTAATCAAGGACGTCAAATTGCAGTTTCACCTACAGGTCACGTGCAAACCACTCGAGGTGGTTTAGCTTCATGCCCATAAGGATGATGAAAAATATTACGTTATGAATGTTACGAATCAAAATATACACAAGCCTAAGACTGCAAAGTTTCACAGAAAGCTTCGCGGAAAATTTCGCAGTATGGCGGGATTATCGTTGATTGAAATTCTCGTAACCGTAGTGGTGCTATCTATTGGCTTGCTAGGTATTGCAGGTATGCAAGCATTTGGAATGCGTTATAGCCATGATTCATATGCACGTAGTCAAGCCACCATGTTTG
>CAZFEP010000238.1:0-1691 GCA_964517365.1 uncultured Thiotrichales bacterium
TATTCACTGGCAGTGGATTCAGATCAGATTGCTATTGCAGATGTGATTGATGCAGTAGATGAAAATGTCGATGCCACGCGTTGTGGTGGTAAAGCAGATTGCCAAAATCATCAACGCTGTTTGACGCACGACTTATGGGAAAACTTAAGTGGTGAAATAAGAAGTTATCTTTCAAATATTAGTCTTGCACAAGCTGTGAGTGATTTGAGTGTGCGAGAAGTCGCTAGCCGTCAAGATTTAAACATAGATAATCAAGTGCATCGTGTTGAGTTTAGTTAATTGAAATTTATTGAAGTTAAGTTTATTTGAGGAAGCAAAAGTGACAAATGTAAACATACCAATATATCTGGATTACAGTGCAACCACACCGGTAGATGAGCGAGTAGCTCAAGCGATGATGGACTGCTTAACTAAAGAAGGTAACTTTGGGAATCCTGCATCGCGTAGTCATGTTTTTGGGTGGGATGCGGATAAGGCTGTCGAGAATGCACGCAATAATGTTGCAGCTTTGATAAATGCAAACCCAAAAGAAATTGTATGGACCAGTGGAGCTACCGAGTCTAATAATTTAGCTATCAAAGGTGCCGCACATTTTTATCAGAAAAATGGCAAACACATCATAACTTGCAAAACTGAGCATAAGGCAGTGTTGGATACTTGTCGTCAACTTGAACGTGAAGGGTTTGAAGTTACTTACTTAGAACCTCGTGATAATGGTTTGGTTGATTTAGATACACTTAAAGCTGCGATTCGTGAGGACACCGTGTTGATCTCGATTATGCATGTTAATAATGAAATTGGTGTGATTCAAGATATTAAGGCAATAGGAGAAGTTACGCGTGAACGTAAAATAATACTTCATGTTGACGCTGCCCAAAGTCCCGGTAAAGTCGCAGTAGATGTGGAAGATATGAACGTGGACCTAATGAGCTTGTCTGCACATAAAGCGTATGGGCCAAAAGGAATTGGTGCGCTCTATGTTCGAAGAAAGCCTCGTATTCGTATCGAAGCCCAAATTCATGGTGGTGGTCATGAGCGTGGCATGCGTTCAGGTACTCTCGCCACGCATCAAATTGTGGGTATGGGTGAAGCATTCCGAATTGCCAAGGAAGAAATGGCCTCGGACAATGAGCGAATAATGATGTTACGCAACAGGCTGTTAAATGGCCTGAAGGACATGGAAGAGATCTATATTAATGGTGATCTGGAACAACGAATTCCAGGTAACTTGAATGTAAGTTTTAATTACGTAGAAGGAGAAAGCTTGATCATGGCGTTAAAAGATCTTGCGGTATCTTCTGGATCTGCATGCACCAGTGCATCGCTTGAACCAAGTTATGTGTTGCGTGCAATAGGGCGTGATGATGAGCTTGCGCACAGTTCACTTCGATTTACCATTGGACGTTTTACTACCGTTGAAGAAGTTGATTTTTCAGTCGAGTTAATACGCAATGCTGTGCTCAAACTACGAGATCTCTCGCCTTTATGGGACATGTATAAAGAAGGAATTGATCTTAAGTCGATCGAATGGGCTGCACATTAATTACTAGCACTAATAACACATTAGAAATTAGCAAAAATAGATTTTTTTATTTTAGAATTAGGAGACGATAACCATGGCATACAGTGACAAAGTTTTGGACCACTATGAAAATCCACGAAACGTAGGATCTTTTGAGAAAAATGATCCA
>CAZFEP010000239.1:0-1691 GCA_964517365.1 uncultured Thiotrichales bacterium
GCTATTTCACGCATGGTGGTTGCTTGTCGCGCGTACGGCTTGCGTCCAATTGATGGACCGTATGGAGACATCAAAGATACAGAAGGTTACACACTCGCATGTCGTCGTGGCGCAGCGCTAGGTATTGAAGGTAAATGGGCTATCCATCCTTCACAAATTGAATTGGCGAATGAAGTGTTTTCACCACCCGAAGCTGAAGTAGCCAAAGCGCATCGAATTCTAGAAGAATTAGAGAAAGCAGCTAAAGAAGGTAAAGGTGCGGCAACTTTAGATGGCAAAATGATCGATGCAGCTTCTGCAAAAATGGCAGAAAATGTCGTTCGGGCAGCAGAAGCGATTGCAGCAAAATCTTAAAGTTAGAATCCCCTAACTTATTTGTTGTTTTTTAGTGCCCGCAATGCGGGCACTATAGTTTCTACAACTGTCTATTTCCTTCTTTCTAGAATTTTATTGTTTATAAAGTAAGCAATTACCCAACAAGGGAGTTTGTTCTTGAACAGCGGAATAGGCTATAAAAGTCGTTTGGTCTGACCATTAACAAGGCCAACATGGCGATCTGCAAGATTAAGCCAATAAGAAAAACAAATCATTTTCCGGGAGGGAATTTTAGTGGATATCCATGAGTATCAAGCAAAAGAAATTTTATCCGAATGCGGTGTAGGCATTGCTGCAGGCGGATTAGCCTACAGCCCTGAACAAGCGGTTTACCGCGCCAAAGAAATTGGTGGCAGCAAGTGGGCTATTAAAGCGCAAATACACTCTGGTGCTCGCGGCAAAGCTGGTGGTATCAAACTTTGTTCGAATGATGAAGAGATATGGAATGCTGCAGATGAATTATTAGGCAAACGATTAGTTACTCATCAAACAGGGCCAGCCGGTAAAGTGGTGTATCGACTTTACGTAGAGCAAGCAACTGACATATTAAAAGAACTCTATTTAGCCATCGTTCTTGATCGCGATAAACAACGCATTGTATTTGTCACCTCGACTGAAGGCGGCATGGACATCGAAGAAGTCGCTGCAACCAAACCAGAAGCGATTCATAAACTAGAAGTGGAACCCGCAGTAGGTTTGCGAGATTTCCAAGCACGTGAACTTGCATTCGCATTAGGTATAAAACCTGAGCTTACCAGCCAGGCCGTGCATTGCATTAAAGGTGCCTACCAGGCATTCGTTGATAACGATGCCACCATGGTAGAAATCAACCCTATGGTTATCACCAAAGATGACCGCGTTCTAGCACTAGATGCAAAAATGGGTTTTGACGACAACGCACTATTCCGTCGTCCACGTATTGCAGAACTGCGTGACAAATCGCAAGAAGATCCACGCGAAACGGCCGCATCTGATCGCGGCTTAAGTTATGTAGGCCTCGATGGAGACATTGGTTGCATGATTAATGGTGCTGGTCTGGCCATGGCGACAATGGACATGATCAAACATAAAGGTGGCGAACCGGCAAACTTTTTAGATATTGGTGGAGGTGCCTCACCTGACCGCGTGACCAAAGCATTCAAACTTGTTTTAGATGATGAAAGTGTAAAAGCTATATTGGTAAATATATTTGCGGGTATCAACCGTTGTGACTGGATTGCAGAAGGCGTTGTACAAGCGTTTGAAAAACTGGAAGTCAAAGTGCCGGTAATTGTTCGTCTGTCTGGGACCAATGTTGAAAAAGGAATGCAAATACT
>CAZFEP010000240.1:0-1666 GCA_964517365.1 uncultured Thiotrichales bacterium
CTGAAGCTATTAACGAGTTGGAGTCGTCTTTCTCAACAGCAGCATCAAATTTTGGATCTACTACTGCAGTGGCGTTTAACTCCTCCAGTATTACCCAAGACACATTAGTATTCAGAACGTTTTCAAATCTTGCAACAAACTCTGGCGAATTGGTTGCACAACAAGTAAATCCTAATGGAAGTTTTAATGTAGATAGCAGTGGAAACCCTATTTTTGTGTGGAGTGCTGTAACAGAACTTGATTCTTTATCTCCCAACTCAAGAAATATTTTGACTTTTGAACCAGCAACAGATCAAGGGATTGAATTTTTGTCTAGTGATTTAACTGACACTCAGCGAAAAGCACTTATTACAACAACTCCATCACCGTTGTTGCCGGTAGATCCTATTAGCCCACTAAATTCATCGCAACTAGCATTTGTAGAAGATCGAGTTGAATACCTGCGCGGTGATGATTCTGATGAAGGCATAGATTTTAATGCGGGTGAAATGCGACCTCGCGCTGACCTCACCACTACAAACGGAATTACGACTGGAGGAATATTGGGCGACATTGTTCATTCATCCCCAGTGTTTGTCGGCGAACCGCCGTTTGCAAATCGGTTTGGTGGGGCTTTCCCCAGCGATCCGGGTGAAACGTATTTTGAATACCGTGTGAGTAATCAGGGTCGCGAACAATTGGTATATGTAGGTGCGAATGATGGAATGTTACATGCGTTTCAGGTTACTGATGGAAATGAAAAATTTGCGTATGTACCAAATGTTCTTTTAGATAAAATTGGTGAATATACTAATCCTAACTACAGTCATAAGTTTTTTGTAGATTCCACACCGAGTGTGAATGATGTGTACATCGGACCTCCACCAAGTGGTGGCTCACCAGAATGGCGCACCGTTTTAGTGAATGGTTTAGGTGCAGGCGGACAAGGATATTTTGCTTTAGATATTACCGATCCAAGCAACATTAATACTGACTCTGTAATGTGGGAATTCACAGATGAGGACGATGCTGATTTAGGTTTTACTTTTAGCGTACCTATTATTGCAATGAGTAATGCACCTTCTACAGGCAATAAAGATTGGGTAGCAATCTTTGGAAATGGTTATAACAACACAGAACCTGATGGTTCATTTAGCACTACAGGTAACGCCGTAATCTATATTGCCTATTTAGAGGAAGGTTATAACGGCTGGACTGCAGGCAGTGACTTTATAAAACTAGATACCGGTAACGGTATTGCAGAGAGTGCAGACGGAGCCACTCCTAATGGAATTAGCGGTGTAACCGGTATTGATACCGATGGTAATGGCACGGTAGACAGACTGTATGCAGGTGATCTACAAGGCAATGTATATATTGTAGATATGAGTGATACCAATGACTCAAATTGGGACTTCACATCGAACGTGTTATTTACTGCAAGCTATGATGATGGTGTAGCCGTCAATCCTATTCCACAGCCGATTACTACTAAGCCAACAGTTATCGCAAATCCAGAAGGTGGGTTTATTGTTTTAGTTGGAACTGGAAGTTTCTTCACCACAGATGACCCGTTGAACATAGATATCCAGTCTATATATGGATTATGGGATGATACCCGGCCATCACCAATCGGTGATACAAGCACTATTAGCAAATATTCTCCATCTGATTTAGTAGAGCAGGA
>CAZFEP010000241.1:0-1643 GCA_964517365.1 uncultured Thiotrichales bacterium
TATACCAAATGTCTTCTCGGGCAGCGCTTCCATACAGATCTTTTTAATCGTATTTGTAATTTCATCCCTATTAAACTCATTTCTTATATTACTTCCAACTCTTGCAGGAACCAGCTCATGCAGCACATCATTAAACTCACCACCGAGGTATTGCTCAGCTAAAGCAGATCGTTGCACTTTTCCACTTGTTGTCTTTGGTACTTTTTTAATTGGCAATACATAATGCGCTTCAATTCCATATTGCTCATTTACTCTAGTTTTTATTACCGAGATTATTTCTTGAAAGTCTTCAAGGGTACCTTTATGCAACACAAAAATAAGAACTTGTTCGAGATCATCCTGATTCGATGAAACACCGGTTACTACCACTTTACCTAACTCGAGCATTCGCTCAAAGCCATCAATATTTTGCAATGTTTCTTCAATATCATGAGGGTAATAATTTTGGCCATTTACAAAAAGAATTTCTTTATAACGGCCGGTTATAAACAAACCCTGATTTGACACAAAACCAAGATCACCTGTATTTACCCAACCATCATCAAAAAATATCGACCCATCATCGCCCATGATTTCTTCAGTTACATTTTGACCTTTAATAAGGATATGCCCAACCGTTCCCTCAGGGAGCGCTTCGCCATCTGCATTACTTATACGTACATCGCAGTGAGGAATTTCACTTCCAACACCTACTAATGTTGTAGTTAATTCAGACAACTCCGTTACTTCGGCTTTTGCACCAATCGCAAGTGATTCACGCATTAAATGAACAATCTTCAATTCAGAACCAACATCAGGAAAACTGACCGCTAGACTTGCTTCAGCCAATCCATAAACCGGGAACATACTATTCTTAGGTAACCCATATGAAGCTAACTCATTAGTAAATTGCTCACACAAACTAACCGAAATTGGCTCTGCACCATTAAAAATTAAACGCATGTGTGACAAATCAACATTATTAGAATTTTCGCTTAACGCACCTTTTCGCCCATAAGCATTCAGGAAGTGTTTATAACCAAAATTAGGTGAACACAGTACATTTGCTCTCTTATCACTTGCAGAAGTAATCCAATAAAGTGGTCGACGAATAAATAAATCTGTACGCATAATATAGTGATTGTAATTGCATACTATAGGATTGAGATGAAAACCGATTAATCCCATATCATGAGTGAGTGGCATCCAACTCAAACTTGTATCATGTGTTGTAAATTTTGCCGCTTGCTGTATTCCATCAATATTGGCTATTAAGTTGCGATGCCTCAGCACTACACCTTTAGGACTTCCCGTAGAACCTGATGAAAACTGAATAAACGAGACATCTTCTGGTAAAACTTTGGCAAGATCACCCGCATTAGCCACATCCACCACATCATCTGTCAATATCACGTGCTTGGATAATTCATCAAAAACTAAAACTTCATCTGAGGTATCCATGCTCGATTGAAGTTTTAATAATGTTTTCCGATCTGTATATAAATATGTACTCTTAGACTTATCATGACTTAATTGCTCATACACATTAAATATTTTTTTACGATGTTGATTGTTGATACCTATTGCCAATGGCACAGGTATAATACCGCCCAATTGACAAGCCCAAAAAATATCTATCGTTTTCTCATTGTCATTTAAATTTA
>CAZFEP010000242.1:0-1614 GCA_964517365.1 uncultured Thiotrichales bacterium
GATACTGCGATGGCACAGCACTATTTTCGACCTGACCTCGCACGAAAACCAAACCTTTAAATACACTAAAATTCAATGCCAACTAACCCATGTTTATAAATGAACCGTGATCCAGCACATTAAAAGGCCTCCAGTAGACACAAACAGATTAGCGCTTTATGCAAAACTGATTCGGCTGGATAAGCCTATAGGAATTCTATTACTGCTTTGGCCAACACTATGGGCACTCTTCATTGCTGCAGACGGCATTCCAAATATAACCGTACTCATTGTTTTTATTTTAGGGGTAATACTCACGCGTTCTGCAGGCTGCGCCATCAACGACTACGCCGATCGAAACATCGACCCATTTGTAGCACGCACCCAGCAACGTCCAGTAGCGAGTGGACTTATACAACCCAAAGAAGCTCTTATGGTGGCAGGTGTATTAGCACTGATAGCCTTTGTGCTCGCACTTATATTTTTAAATAAACTCACTCTATACTTTGCTATTGGCGCTGGGTTGTTAGCCGCAAGCTATCCGTTCATGAAACGTTTTCATTTTTTGCCACAAGTGCATCTTGGTATCGCATTTGCGGTTTCTATACCCATGGCCTTTGCAGCCATCACCAATGATTACCCCACTCCCATCGCGTGGTTACTGTTTACCGCAGCTGTTATCTGGACCACCGCATACGACACATTATATGCCATGGTAGACCGTGAAGAAGATATCAAGATTGGCGTAAAGTCCACCGCCGTTTTGTTTGGCCCCATGGACAAAGCCGCCATTGGCATGATGCAGGTTTTAGTTGTGCTGTGCTTAGTATTAGTCGGCATCAACACCAGCATGAGCTGGATTTATTACCTTAGCATAGCGCTGGCGAGTTTATTTTTTATCTACCAACAAGTCCTCATCAAACACCGACTACCCGACCAATGCTTTGATGCCTTCTTGAATAATAATTATTTTGGCATGACGGTGTTTATAGGAATCTTTGCACACTATTGGTTTGCTAAATGACTGCTACGACCGCCATGGATTGCGGAAGTGCGGAAATTGCAGGAGTAAATTTCTGCCGACCCAAAGCGGACATTACTGATTAGCACGAAATAGCAATAGAATTTTGAATAAACCAAATCACTATTATAAGTTTTTAGATGATGGCGAATTATTAATAGCTAAGATTAGCAAAATAATTGATAAACAAGACGAGTCAATGAACATTCCATTTGAATCTCTGAAATCAGTTAGCGGCTTAGTTCAGCAATGTATTGAGATGGCTAAGAAAGGTAACCTTCCGTCCAAAGATAAACGTAATCGTGTCATAACGAGAATCATTATTGATTCATGGCCACTCAATACAGAGTTAGGAAACAATCTAACAAAGTGGGAAAATCTCTACATGATGTTAGAAAATTAAATGACCGCTACTGGCCGTAAACGGACATTACTATCAAGCCACCCGCGCTATACACCAAACCCCAACTTTCCCAACTCCAGCTTCTTTCAAACATTTCGCCACCTCATTTACTGTATTTCCTGTTGTCATTACATCATCAACAATACAAATCTGTTTATTTTTCAATACAGTAGAGTTTTCTTTAACTGAAAAAGCACCTTTAACATTTTTA
>CAZFEP010000243.1:0-1552 GCA_964517365.1 uncultured Thiotrichales bacterium
ATGCGGCGTATGCGAGCCGATGCTTTTTCACGTGAATTGCAACGCGAAAATCATATCCATGTCAGTGATTTGATTTATCCGGTATTTGTCATGGAAGGTACATCCTCTCGTGAAGAAGTGCCGTCTATGCCAGGGGTTGAGCGCATGACGGTGGATGAGTTGGTTAAAGAAGGTAAAGAAATCCATGCTTTAGGCATTCCAGCCATAGTCATTTTTCCAGTGGTGGATACAGACAAGAAATCTGAGCAAGCAGAAGAAGCTTTTAACGCAGATGGTTTGGCACAGCGTGCCATAGCAGCATTGAAAGATGCCGTACCCGATTTAGGTGTGATCAGTGATGTGGCATTAGACCCCTTCACCACGCATGGGCAAGATGGACTGATCAATGATCAAGGTTATGTGTTAAATGATGAGACCGTAGATGTGCTTACCAAGCAAGCCTTATCTCATGCTCAAGCCGGTGCGGATATTGTTGCACCCTCCGATATGATGGATGGACGGGTTGCAGAAATACGAAACATATTAGAAACAAATGATTTTTGTAACACTAAAATTTTAGCTTACTCGGCAAAATATGCTTCAAGCTTTTATGGCCCGTTTCGTGATGCAGTAGGTTCCGCGGCTAATCTTGCAGGCGGAAATAAATATACCTATCAAATGGATCCTGCTAATTCTGATGAAGCCTTGCATGAAGTAGCACTGGATATCAGCGAAGGCGCAGACATGGTAATGGTAAAACCAGGTTTGCCTTACCTGGATATTGTGCGTCGTGTAAAAGAAGAATTTAAAATGCCGACCTTCGTTTACCAAGTGAGTGGTGAATACAGTATGTTAAAAGCGGCCGCACAAAATGGCTGGCTAGATGAAAAGCAATGCGTACTAGAAGCACTACTTTGTATTAAACGTGCAGGAGCCGACGCCATTCTTACTTACTATGCAAAGGATGTCGCCGCCTGGTTAAGTGAATGAACCCTTGATTTAAACTGATATGTCGTTAAAAAATATTTTAATGTGCTCATGTAATCTCGAATACACTGCGCTATTAAAATATTTTTTGCCTAATATCAGGCATTACATTTTTAAATCAAAGATTCTTTAGCTGCTATAGAGCTCTTGGATGTTATTTTATTATGCTCTCCAATTCTAATTCATCTGAAATAGATCAATATGCAGTGATCGGTAACCCTATCGAGCACAGCAAATCCCCTGACATCCATCTTTTGTTTGCCGATCAAACGGGTGAACAACTTAACTATAAGAAAATTCTAGCGGATGAGGATAAATTTTCGCAAGTTGTTACAGATTTTTTTTCTAGTGGTGGCAAAGGTTTAAACGTAACCGTACCTTTTAAAAATGACGCCTATCAGTTTGTTGATGAACTTACCGACTATGCAAATAATGCCGGTGCAGTGAATACCATCTATAAAAATGACAGTGGTAAGTATGTTGGTGCAAACACGGATGGCATGGGTCTATTGCGAGATTTAAAAAAATCTTTGCGTGTGCAAATTATCAATAAAAAAATATTAATTATTGGAGCAGGTGGTGCGAC
>CAZFEP010000244.1:0-1536 GCA_964517365.1 uncultured Thiotrichales bacterium
CAAAAAATTTAGCAGACCAAGCCATTCAGCCAATATTATCCCCATCTGAAATGGGTATGCCAAATACGGCAAGTATTTTAGAACGTATTAATGAAAATCCAACCTATGTTGCAAGCTTTCGCCAACTATTTGGTAACAATGTACTAGCAAGTACTGATAATGCGATGCATGCATTGGGTGAAAGTATTGCCTCGTTTGAAAAAACTAAAGAGTTTGCACCATTTGATTCTAAGTATGATCGACACTTACGAGGCGAGTATCAAATGAGCGAAGCAGAAGAGTTAGGTATGACTTTGTTTTTTTCGCAACAATTTACTAACTGCAATATATGTCATCAATTAAAACCAGCACCTGCTCAGGCCGAAGAAACCTTTGCCAATTATGAATATCATAATATCGGGGTTCCAACCAATACAAAACTTCGAAGTGTAAACGGACTTGCAGCAGACTATATCGACCAAGGGCTTCTGGATAACGAGCTTGTCGAAGATGATAAGCAAAAAGGTAAATTCAAGGTTCTGACTTTACGAAATGTTGCGGTTACCGCTCCTTATATGCATAACGGTGTATTTGAAGATTTACGTACCGTTATTCTGTTTTACAATAAATACAATAGTAAAAGTAAAAAGCGCCAAATCAATCCTGAAACATCTCTAGCCTGGCGGTTGCCAGAAGTTTCTGAAAATATTTCATTAGAAGATCTTGAAACGGGCCCTGCATTGGATGATAGGCGAATAGATGCGTTGGCTGCATTTTTAAAAACATTAACAGATAAACGTTATGAGCATTTGTTAGAAGATTGAATGATGCTGTTAGGCGCGTTAAAAAAACACTTTTCTAATATTTTTTTATTATTATTTCTCTTCTTATTGAGCTTGCAGGTTTTACTTCACAACGCATTTGCTGGCACGAATTACCAAGGCAGAAGTGTATTCTCTCAACCTGCCAATAATCTGGATGATGAGCAAAGACTCAACTTTACTGTTGGGCGAGGTTTATTTCGTCGGCTATGGGTGACAGCACCTGCCTCTACTCAAGCAGCAGACGGACTTGGGCCATTATATAATGCTCGGTCTTGTATGGCGTGTCATCCTGGTAATGCGCGTGGTGCTGCTCCAACCATGTTACTGAATGAATCGGGATATGCAGTGGGAGAATTATTATTACGTATAGATGTGCCCGCACAAAATAATAAACAACGACAACAACTTGCTGATTTTGAAATTAATAATGTTCCTGAGCCAAATTATGGGATACAAATGCAAGATTCTGCTATCCCTGGCCACCTTGCTGAATTTAAACTGAGCTTAGAATACGAGTATATACCTGTATCGTTTCCAGATGGAATGGTAGTTAATTTACGTAAACCAACTTATTCCATGACACAGTTAGCGTATGGTCCATTGCACAATGATGCACGGATCTCTCCTCGTGTTCCGCCCCAAATGATAGGGTTAGGCTTGCTTGAGGCGATAGATGAACGTGAGATCATCAAGCAAGAAGATCCTTTTGATAAAGATGAAGATGGAATTTCAG
>CAZFEP010000245.1:0-1526 GCA_964517365.1 uncultured Thiotrichales bacterium
GAAGAAAAAACACCAGAAAATTGGACGGCATTGCAATTGCATTTATCGTTTGGCATGACGATTGCTGCGATGGTTGTTTTAAGGATAATTTGGCGAAATCTTAACCGTACTCCATGTCAAGAGCCAGGGACTAAATTTGCACACTTGGCTGCGCATCTTGGGCATTATGCTCTATATGCTGTGATGATTCTGATGCCGTTAACGGGTTATATCGGGACGGGTGTGAATACTGAATACTTCTTTTTATTCGATATTCCAAAGTTTGAATCTACGGCTTTATTTCAAGTTTTAGTAACGAATTGGATGGGGCTCAGTTTTAAAGAATTCGAGGTGCCTGTCGATTTTATTCATAAAGAGCTTATGGGTAAATGGTTTGTTTGGATACTCATTGCAGGTCATGCAATGGCGGCTATGTATCATCATTTTATTAAAAAGGATCGTACGTTAATAAAAATGACTAAGGGGTAATATTATTTAATTAGCCTTTTTTACACGAATTCTACTGCCATCTACATCGGTATAATTTAGATTTACCATGGCTGCTTTAGCTTCACCAATTTTTGGCATTTCTACAAAGCCAAAACCTTTTGATGTGCCTGCTTTTTCATCCATGACCAAATTGCAAGATTGTATGGTGCCATATTCACTAAACATGGCTTTGAGTTCTTCTTCGGTTGTGGTGCGGGCAAGGTTGCGGATGAGCAATTTCATATTTTTATCTTAGTTAAACGAGACGAAAGCTTAAAGAAAAAATGTATTCAAATCAGAAAGTGTTATGCGCATATGACGACTTTTTAACCTGTTACTAATTAGATTCAACTTGAGGCTGGCTTACGTCATAATACACAGCTCCTTCGTTTTCGTATATTGATCGTCAAATTGATTCCGCACGCCACTGAAATTCTTAAATCTACCTTTGGATTTCAAGAATTTCGACCTTCACAAGAAAAGATTATATCCGAACTTATTGATGGACAAGACTGCCTCGTATTAATGCCTACGGGTGGTGGTAAATCACTTTGTTATCAGATACCGGCTTTAGTACGAGAAGGCACAGGTATTGTAGTTTCACCCTTGATTGCTTTAATGCAAGATCAGGTAGACGCGCTAAAACAGCTCGGTGTTAAAGCAGCTTTTCTAAATTCTAGTCTTCAATATGAAGAGGCTACAAGAGTTGAGCGTGAACTGACCAATGGCGAGCTAGACATCCTCTATGTAGCACCTGAGAGGCTGTTGACAGAAAAAATGATGAGGATATTGGATAATGCCAGATTGTCTTTGTTTGCCATTGATGAGGCGCACTGTGTATCGCAATGGGGGCATGACTTTCGCCCAGAATATCAACGTCTGAAATCGATCCATACACGCTACCCAGATGTACCCAGAATTGCATTAACGGCCACGGCAGACCAACGCACGCGTGAAGAAATTATTTCGCAACTACAATTAGAACAAGCCAAGATATTTATCGACAGTTTTGATCGACCTAACATTCACTATGCCATTAGTGACGGTGCGAATTCTAA
>CAZFEP010000246.1:0-1517 GCA_964517365.1 uncultured Thiotrichales bacterium
ACCTTCAATATCAATTACACGAACACCAAGAAGATCCGCTTTTACTTCTGAAGATGCTTGTAAAGAATTAAACTGTGTTAATAATACTAAATAAAAAACAATAAAGACCAAACGAAACATACTCTTTTCACCCAACATGAAAAACATAGCTATGTTTTTATGCAGCAGAGTTAAATTTTACTTCCCAACCTGGAAACACAAGCACTGCAGGGTGACAACTAAATGCATTCGCCAGAACCTTAGCTCTTTCAATACCTAATTTAACCCGATCATTTTCAATAGCTGAAATTGTAGATTGTGGAATGTTAGTGATACCTGCCAAATCATTTTGGCTCAGCTCCTGTAACTCACGAATAATACGAACAGATCCGCCTACGGTAACTTCAACTCGTTTCCTAGCTAAGTGGTAATCTTTGTTTACTATCTTTTTTCTTAACATAATAAATATTAATTTAGGCTGCTTTATAGAGACGTTTAATTTTTATTTTTTTAGCATTCGACTTTGCTTGATCTAAATCATAATTGGATTGCGCATTAATCCAAAATTCAGGTGTCGTATCAAACGCTTTTGCTAAACGTAATGCCATATCCGGTGAGATACCAGCATGGCCATTTATAATTCTAGACATCATGGGGCGCGTAACACTTAGCCCATCAGCGACTTTACCCACCGTTAAGTCAAGCGGTTCAAGATACAATTTTTTTAACAATTCACCAGGATGCGGTGCATTCACCATTGCCATAATACTGTTCCTTTAATGATAATCTTCATAATCAACCTCTATAATATCTAAATCTATAATACGTTTTTCTTTTAACTTAAAAGTAATACGCCAATTCTTATTAACTTTAACTGACCACGTATCACGCCGTTTTCCCTTTAGCTCATGTAAATGAAAATCAGGAACCTGTATATCTTTTAACTCATTCGCTGCATCCAATACCGCTAAAATTAACCGTAATCGATCCGCATGAGATGCAGTAATTCCTGCTTTACTGCCGCTATTAAAAAAGCGTTCCAAACCTTTATGTTTAAAGCTTTTTATCACAAGTATAGTGTATACTGTATATATACACTATACAACCTTATTTTTTTGTAGCTCAAACAGTAGCTTATATATTTTAAAAAAATGAGTTGTTGAATTTTCAAAGACCAATATAACCACATGCAATTAAACCGTCATCTAATTACCTTTCCTTGGCCTTCCCTGAGAGGCTTGTCCCACCTTGGTTTGTAACGTGCGCTCGATTTTCTCACGAAATCGATCATTCCCTAATGGTGTCCCACTTCTCCAACATGCTTGAATAGCATGAATATCTTTATCTTCAATATGATTTCGAAATAGCTCTCGATAAGCATGTTCTCGTTGCTTTTTTGTCCTTCCAAGGGCCAAGTATTCAGTATGAGGAATTAAGAGCGGGTCAACTTTTGCATTGGCATTACCTTTATAGCTCGACCACTTATATTCACCAGGAGCTTTTACCATGTTGGCACGTACAGGGTTCAATTCGATATA